>JAHBWF010000171.1 GCA_019637105.1 Labilithrix sp. | reverse complement strand
CGCGCTGACCCGCCGGCGGCGCGGCGCGTCGCCGAGCTCGCGGTCGGGCCACGACGCCCGCGGCCCGCGCGGGATCCGCCTCACGACGCGCCCGCGCTCCGCTCTCCGAGACGGATCGCGCGTGGTAGTCTCGTGGGACGTCGATGCGCGAGCCCAGCAGCGCGGCCGGGGTGCCGCTCGTCGGCGACGTCATCGCCGGCAAATACCGGATCGACAGCGTCCTCGGCGAGGGCGGGATGGGCATCGTCTACGAGGCCGAGCACGTCATCCTGCGCCAGCGCGTGGCGATCAAGGCGCTCTTGCCGGGCGCGGCGGTCTCCGCCGAGGTGATCGAGCGCTTCTCGTTCGAGGCGTCGACGGCCGCGCGCATCACGAGCGAGCACGTCGTCCGCGTCATGGACGCCGGCACGCTGCCGAACGGCTCGCCGTACCTGGTCATGGAGTACCTCGCGGGCTGCGATCTCGACACGCTGCTCGCGCGCCGCGGCCCGCTCCCGCCGGGCGAGGTCGCGGACATCGCGCTCCAGGCGCTCGAGGCGCTCGCCCACGCCCACGCGGCGGGCATCATCCACCGCGATCTGAAGCCGGCGAACCTCTTCCAGGCGAACGCGCCGGCGAACAGGAAGATCGTCAAGCTCCTGGACTTCGGCATCTCGAAGTCGCTGGGCGCCGCGCCGGACGACGATCGCGTGTTCGGCTCGCCGTCGTACATGTCGCCGGAGCAGCTCGAGAAGGACGCCGCCGTCGACCTCCGCACGGATCTGTGGTCGCTCGGCGTCGTGATGTACGAGCTGCTCTGCGGAGCGCCGCCGTTCGGCGGCGACTTCGTCGAGCTCGTCGCCGCGATCCGGCGCGCGGAGCCCGTCCCTCCCCACGTACGCGACGCGCGGATCGCGACCGGCCTCTCCGACGTCGTGCTCCGCTGCCTCCGGCGCGATCGCGCCGCGCGGTGGCAGAGCGCCGCCGAGCTCGCCGCCGCGCTCGTGCCGTACGGGACGGGCAGGTGGTCCGACGCGCTCGATCGGGTCCGGCGCGCGCTCTCGCAGGCGCAGCCGGTGAGGGCGGCGCGGCGCTACGAGTCGTTCGAGAACGCGCTCCAGGCGCTCGAGGGCCGCTCGCTCCGCGTGGGGGAGGCCGGCTACGAGAGCCCGATCATCGTCGGCCGCCAATCGAGGCTGCCCCTCACGGCGACCTGGACCGAGACCCTGCTCCCCGTCCCCGCCGAGGCCGCGGAGCTCGCCGTCACGTGCCTCCCGCCCTCCTCGGTCGACGAGCCCCCGCCGCGCCCGGCGGCGCTGCGGCTCCTCCTCGTCGACGACAGCCCGATCGCCCTCGCGGTGCACGGCGAGCTGCTCCGCGCGGCCGGCTTCGACGTCCACGCCGCCGGATCGCCCGGCGAGCTCGAGGCCGCCCTCGAGACGTACCGCCCGCACCTCGTGCTGCTGGACGTCATGATGCCCGGCCTGAACGGCGACGTGCTCTGCCGCCGGATCAAGGCGCGCTTCAAGGCCACGGTCCCGGTCGTCCTCCTGTCGGACCTCCCGCGCGAGGAGCTCGTCGAGCGCGCGGAGCAGGCCGGCGCCGACGGCTACGTCGCGAAGCCGAGCGCCGGCTCCGACGAGCTCGTCGACTACGTCCGCAACATCTGCGCGATCGCGTACTCGCCCGAGGACCTGCCCTGAATCAACGAGCGTGAAGCTCGAATGGGCCGAGCATGATTCCGAATCATGCTCGGTCGTTTGGCCGCGCGCCGCGACGATCCCGGCGCAGCGCGGGCCGGCGCCCGCGACGGCTCCGCGTGGGCTATAAAGCGCCGCGTGGCTGCCCTCCCTCGCGAGTGCCCGTGCGGCTCGAGCCAGCGCTACCGCGCCTGCTGCGGCCCCCTGCACGACGGCGCGCGCGCCGAGACGCCGGAGGCGCTCATGCGCTCGCGCTGGTCGGCGTTCGCCGTCGGACGCGGCGACTACCTCTTCGACACCCTCGCCTCCACGCACCCGGACCGCGCGGCGCCGCGCGACGCGGCCGTGCGGGAGCTGTCGCGAGCGCGCGAGCGGCAGCGCTTCCTCCGGTTGACCGTGCTCCACGCGGGCGCCGCCGGCGACGAAGGCGAGGTCCTCTTCGTCGCCCGGATCTTCGAGAAGGGCGTCGATCGGTCCTTCGCCGAGCTCTCCCGCTTCACGCGCGAGGACGGCGCCTGGCGCTACGCGTCCGGCGTCCTCGTGCCGGGGGAGCGGCTCCCCGCCGACGCGACCGCCCTGGGCCGCGACGACTTCCTCGCGCTCGCGTCCGAGGCCTGAGCCGCCGGCGCCGCGGCTCCGAGCGCGCGTCAGGCCCCGGCCGCGTCGACGAGGACCTCGAGGAAGCGGTCGCCGTACTGCTCGACGCGCGCGGGGCCCATGCCGTGGACCGAGAGCAGCGCCTCGCGCGTCGTCGGACGGAGCTGCGCCATGGCCGCGAGCGTCCGATCGTGCGCGACGACGTACGCCGGGGTCCCCCGCTCCTTCGCGAGCTCCGCGCGGCGCGCGCGGAGGCGCTCGAACAGCGCCTGCGCCTCGGCGGGGAGCGGCCCGAGCTCGACGCGCCCCTCGCGCCTCTGGCGCTTGCTCGACGGCGCCTTCGGCTCGGCGGGCAGGACGATGCGCGCCGGCGCTTCGCCCTTCATCACGGCGGCGCCCGACTTCGTCAGGTACGGCACCGGGTGGTCGGTCGGCGTCAGGTCGATCCAGCCGGCCGTCAGGACCGCGCGGAGGAGCGCGAGGATCCACTCCAGCGAGCGATCGCGGAAGAGGCCGAAGGTCGAGAGCTTCGTGAAGCCGAAGCGGTCGGTCTTCTCGTTCTCGACGCCGCGAAGCATCTCGGCGATCGCCTGGAGGCCGCCGCGCCGCTGGGCGCGCGCCACCGCCGAGAGCACCTTCTTCACGGCGAGCGCCGTCTCCTCGGCGTCGGCGTCGACGGCCGCGCTCTCGCCGTCGAGCTCGAGGCACACGTCGCAGTGCCCGCACCCCCCGAGGAGCTCGTGCTCGTCGCCGAAGTAGCGGAGCACGAAGTCGTGGCGGCAGGTCCGCGCGTCGAGGTACCTCAAGAGATCGCGGAAGAGCCCCCACGCGCGGGCGGCGAGCGCCGGATCGGCGGCGCTCCCGTCGGCGTTGCTCGTCACGAGGCGCCGGCGAAGGCCGATGTCGGCGCCCGAGCAGAGGAGCAGCCCCGCGGCCTCCGCGCCGTCGCGGCCGGCGCGCCCGACCTCCTGGTAGTACGCCTCGATCGACGACGGCGGCTGGACGTGCACGACCGCGCGGATGTCCGGGCGATCGATCCCCATCCCGAACGCGTTCGTCGCCACGACGACGTCGACGCGGCGCGCGGCGAAGCGATCGGCGACGCGCGAGCGGTCCTCGCCGCTCATCCCCGCGTGGTAGGCCGCCGCGCTCCACCCCTTCTGGCGGAGGTGCTCGGCGTACTGCTCGGTGGTCTTGCGCGTGGCGGCGTAGACGATCGCGCCGCCGCGCGGCGATCGCGGCTCGCCGAGCGCGCCGGCGAGCGCTCGCTCGAGCGCGGCCCGCGCGTCCCGCGGACCGTCGACGAGCTGCGCGGCCAGGTGCAGGTTCGGGCGCGCGAACCCCCTCAGCACCTCGCGGCAGCCCTCGCCGAGGCCGAGCCGCTCGCGGATCTCCCGGCGGACCGCGGGCGTCGCCGTCGCCGTGCACGCGAGCACGCGCGGCGGGCGCAGCCGCTCGAGGAGCGCGCCGATCTGCAGGTACTCCGGGCGGAAGTCGTGCCCCCACTGCGCGATGCAGTGGGCCTCGTCGACCGCGACCAGGGCGAGCTCGCAGCGCGCGAGCCGATCGACGAACGTGGAGCCGGCGAGGCGCTCGGGCGCGACGTACACGAGCTCGTACTCGCCGCGGAGCATCGCGGCCTCGCGGGCCTGCCGCTCCGCGAGATCGACCGTCGACGCGAGGTACGTCGCCCGGATCCCGCGCGCCGCGAGCGAGCGGACCTGGTCCTCCATCAACGCGACGAGCGGCGAGACGACCAGCGTGAGCCCGTCGAGCATCGCCGCGGGGAGCTGGTAGGTGAGCGATTTCCCGCCGCCCGTCGGCGCCACGACGAGGACGCGCCCCTGCTCGCCGAGCACCGCGTCGATCGCCTCGCGCTGCCACGGGCGGAACGCGTCGAGCCCGAAGCGCTCGCGGAGCACCTCGTCCATCCGGCGCGCGCGCTCGTCGCCGCGGCCGCCGCGCGCCCCGCCGGCCTCGCCGGGGGCCTCCATGGCCGGCTTGCTCGAACGATCCGCGGGCATCGACGCGGCCCTGGATAGCACGGAACGCGGGCGGCCGCGGCCCGCCTCGAGCCGGGCGCGCTCGTCATGTGCGGTCATCGACGCCCCTGTCGGCTCGAGCGCGCGGCCGGTTGCGCGCGTTCTCGCGGGACGCCGGGTCGGCGCCGCGCTCGTGTGGTATGCCCGTCCCATGCGCGCCGTCCGTTGTCACGAGCTCGAAGGCCCGTCGGGCCTCCGCGTGGATGAGGTCGCCGATCCGGAGCCCGGCGCCGGCGAGGTCCTCGTCGACGTGAAGGCCGCCGGGTTGAACTTCCCCGACGTGCTCCTGTCCTACGGCAAGTACCAGTTCAAGCCGGCGACGCCGTTCACGCTCGGCGGCGAGGCCGCGGGCGTCGTGAGCGCCGTGGGCGAAGGCGTCACGTCCGTCCGCGCCGGCGATCGCGTCGCGACGTGGATGGTCCACGGCGCGTTCGCCGAGAAGATCGTCGTGCCCGAGCTCGCGACGGTGAAGCTCCCCGACGCCGTCGGCTTCGAGACCGGCGCCGCCACGCTGCTCACGTACGCCACGACCTACCACGCGCTCGTCGATCGCGCCGCGCTGCGGAGCGGCGAGACGCTCCTCGTCCTCGGCGCCGCCGGCGGCGTCGGCACCGCCGCCACCGAGCTCGGCCACCTGCTCGGCGCGCGCGTGATCGCCGCCGCGTCGACGGACGACAAGGTCGCCTTCTGCAAGGAGCACGGCGCCGACGAGGGCATCGTCTACGGGCGCGAGGACCTCAAGGAGCGCGCGAAGGCGCTCACCGGGGGCGCCGGCGCGGACGTCGTCTACGATCCGGTCGGCGGCGCGCTCTCGGAGGCCGCGCTCCGATCGATCGCGTGGGAGGGCCGCTTCCTCGTGGTCGGCTTCGCGGCGGGCGACATCCCGAAGATCCCGCTGAACCTCGTGCTCCTCAAGGGCTGCCAGATCGTCGGCGTCTTCTGGGGCTCCTTCGCCGCGCGCGACCCGGCGCGCAACCGCGCCAACGGCGTCAAGCTGTTCGACTGGGTCGCCGAGGGCAAGCTCCGGCCCCACGTCGACGCCGTCCTCCCGTTCTCCGAGACGGGCGCCGCGCTCGCGCGCATGGAGAGGCGCGAGGTCAAGGGCAAGCTGGTCCTCGTCCCCTGACCCGGAGCCCGCCCCGGCGCGGGCCGGGCGGGTCAGGGCGCCGCGGCGTGGAGGCGCGCCGCCGCCACGGCCCGAGGCCTCGCCGCGCCGGCTCGGCGCCGCCGCGCTCCGCTTCGTCGGCGGGCGCGGAAAAGGTGCTGAGCCCGCGCCGGGGCTGCGCCACAATGCGCGTCGCATGCACCGTCGTGCAGCCTTCCTCGCCCGGACCTTCGCGTTCGCGCTCGCGTGCGTCGTCCCGAGCGTCGCCGCTGCGCAGCCGGCCGAGCCGGCGAGGCCCGGGCCCGCGGCGCCCGCCGGCGTGCCGGTCGCCCCGCCGACGCTGCTCTCCGATCCCGACGTCCCGTACCCCGACGGGGCGACGGGGGACGCGACCGTCATCGTCGTGCTCGTGGTCGGCGAGGACGGGGCCGTCCGCTCGGCGACGCCGGAGGGCGCCGACGAGCCGTTCCTCGGCGCGGCCGCCGCGGCCGCCCGCGCGTGGCGCTTCGAGCCCGCCAGGCGCGGCGAGACGCCGGTCGCCGCGCGGATCAAGATCGCGATCACGTTCCGCGCGCCGGTGGTGAAGGAGCCCGAGCCCGAGGCCGAGCCCGAACCGGAGCCCGAGCCGGCCGCGACCCCGGGCAAGCCCGCGCCGCGGCGTCCGAGGGAGCGTCCCCAGGAGGTGCGCGTGCGCGGGGCGCGCGAGCCCGGGCGCACCGTGTCGCTCTCCCGCACCGAGGTCCGCCAGATCCCCGGCGCGTTCGGCGATCCGTTCCGCGCCGTCGAGATCATGCCGGGCGTCACGCCGATCGTCTCGGGCCTGCCGTTCTTCTTCGTCCGCGGCGCCCCCCCGGGCAACGTCGGCTACTACCTCGACGGCGTCCGCATCCCGCTGCTCTTCCACGTCGGCGCGGGCCCGTCGGTCGTCCACCCCGGGCTCGTCCAGCGCGTCGACCTCTACCCCGGCGGCTATCCGGCGCGGTTCGGGCGCTTCAGCGGCGGCATCGTCTCCGGCGAGACCGCGCCGCCGCTCGACCGCCCGCACGGCGAGTACAACCTGCGCCTCTTCGACGCCGGCGCGATGATCGAGACGCCCTTCGGACCGAAGAACCGCGGCTCGGTCCTGCTCGGCGGCCGCTACTCGTACACGGCGTTCCTCCTGACGCAGATCGCGTCGGACACGCTCCTCGACTACTGGGACTACCAGGGCCGCGCGAGCTACGACCTGACGCCCGACGATCGGATCAGCGTCTTCGCGTTCGGCTCCTACGACTACCTCGGTCAGCGGACGGCGACGCAGACGATCACGCTCTTCGGCACCGAGTTCCACCGCGTCGATCTCCGTTACGATCGGAAGCTCGGCGACAAAGGCGCGATGCGCGTCGCGGTCACCACCGGCTTCGACCGCTCGCGCGCGCAGGAGGACCGCTACGTGCGCGACCGCGTGCTCGGCGCGCGCACCGAGTGGACCTACTACGCCGACCCGCGCGTCCTGCTCCGCGCCGGCACCGATCTCCAGGTCGACTCCTACGACGTGCAGGTCGTCTCGGGCACCCTCGCGCCCTCGGTGGCCCGCGTCGCGAGCTACTTCCCCTCGCGCACCGACCTCGCGTTCGGCGCCCGCGCCGACGCCGTCGTCGCCGTCGCGAAGGGCTTCGAGGTCACGCCCGGCGCGCGCGTCGACATGTTCGCGTCGGACGGCGCGACCGCGCTCGGCGTGGATCCCCGGCTCGCGATGCGCACCGAGGTGACGCAGGACGTCCGCGTCCTCTCGGCGCTGGGGATCGCGCATCAGCCGCCGTCGTTCGTCGTCCCCGTGCCCGGCTTCCAGCCCGGCGGGCTCCGCGGCGGGCTCCAGAAGGCGTACCAGACGGCGCTCGGCGTCGAGGCGGACCTCTTCGAGGCCATCACCGGCACGGCCACGGTCTTCCACAACGCCTTCTACGACATGAGCGATCCGCTCGGCACGAGCCCCCCGCAGCTCAGCGGCTGCGCGCCGGGGACGTTCCCCACCGACACGCTCGCGGGCGATCGCACGCGCACGTCGGGCGGCTTCGGCGGCGGCGGCAGCGCGACCTGCGGCGTGCCGCGCTTCCCGCCGGGCACGATCGGCCCCGACCGGAGCGGCGGCGGCCAGCAGGGCGCCGACAGCCGCGGCACGCAGACGGCGGCGAACGCCTTCGAGGTCCGCACCCGCGGCGAGGCGATCGGCCTCGAGCTCTTCCTCAAGAAGAAGCTCACGAGCCGGATCGGCGGCTTCCTCTCGTACACGCTCTCGCGCTCGACGCGCACCTACGAGGGCCGCAGCTACGTCGCGACGTTCGACCGGACCCACGTCTTGAACACGGCGCTCGCCTTCGACCTCGGCAAGAACTGGCGCGCCGGCACGCGCTTCACGTTCTACACCGGCCTCCCCAAGGCGCCCGATCCCACCGACGACGCCACGCGCCTCCAGCCCTTCTACCGCGTCGATCTGCGGCTCGAGAAGCGCTGGCAGCTGAGCAGGACGGCGTGGATCTCGGGCGTCGCGGAGTGGCTCAACGCGACGCTCAGCAAGGAGGCGGTCGCCACGACCTGCACGCTGGGCGGTTGTCAGGCGCAGCTCATCGGACCGGTTACGATCCCCAGCGTCGGCGTCGAGGGAGGATTCTGATGCGTGTGTCTCGATCCATCGTTCTCTCGCTCTCGCTCTCGTTCCTCGCGCTCGGCGCGGGCTGCGGCTCGAGCGTCAGCGATCCTCCGGCCCCTCCGCCGTGCGACGAAGCGTGCAAGGACGGCGTCGCGCTCAAGGCGCTCCGCGAGACGATGAAGCTCGCCTTCAACCTGACGCTCCAGGGCAAGCCGGTCGGCGAGCACGACGAGACGACGCCGTGCCCGCTCGGCGGCTCCGCGCGCGTCTTCGGCAGCGCGACGTCGAACGCCCTCCAGGGCGCCACCGAGGTGAAGCTCACGTACGTCCTCACCGACTGCCGCTACCTGTTCAAGGACGACGACGCCGAGGACAACTACGCGATGATGATCTCCGGCACGATGACCCAGGAGGGCATCCTCGCCGTGCAGCCCTCGGCCACGTCGGCCCTCGTGATGAAGGGCGAGTCGATGAAGCTCATCGGCACCGTCTACGATCCGCCGCTCGAGTACGCGGCCGATTGTCCGATCGAGCTCGGGCAGAACGGCAACAAGCTCACGGGCAAGATCTGCGGGCGCGACGCGTTCAGCGACCTCTGAGCGCCCGGCGCCTCCTCCCCGGAGCGAGCGCGGCGCGCGCCGAGCACCGGCCGGGGCCGCCGCCGCGTCCGCGCCGGCGCGTTCGGCGGCGGCCTGCCGTCATGCGCAACGGGGCTCGCCCGACGGTCGACACCTCGGCGCCGTCGCCCGTACCATCGCGACGGGCGGCGCCGATGAGCAGCTTCTTCAGTGACGAGGCGAAGAGCAAGATCGTGGAGGCCGTGCGCGAGGTCGAGTCGAAGAGCTCGGCGGAGATCGTCGTGACGGTGCGCGGACGGTCGGACGACTACCGCGAGGTCGATCTCGTCGCCGGGCTCGTCGCCGCCGCGATCACGCTCGGGCTCCTCATCTACCACCCCGCGGAGCTCGACGAGGACCTCATGCCCCTCGAGACCGTCGCGGCGTTCGCGCTGGTGGCGCTGATCGTGAGCCGCGTGGGCGCGATCAAGCGCGCGCTCTTGCCGCGGAGCAAGCGCGACGCGCGGACCTGGATGGCGGCGCGGGCGCAGTTCGTCGAGCAGGGCGTCTCGTGCACCCGGGATCGCTCCGGGATCCTGGTGTTCGTCTCCGAGCTCGAGCGCGCCGTGCGGATCGTGCCCGACGTCGGGATCGACGCCGCGAAGCTCGGCGACGGATGGAAGGCGTGCGTCGAGCGGCTCGAGGGCGCCGTGAGGTCGCGCGATCCGGGCGCCTTCGCCGCCGCGCTCGCCAGCCTGGGGCCCGTGCTCGAGGCGAAGTACCCGCGGCGCGAGGACGACGTGAACGAGCTGCCCGACGCCCCCGACGTCGCGGCGACGGCCGCCCCGACGACGGAGGCTCGCTCGTGAGCGCGCGGCCGGCGCGCCGCGCGGTCGGCTCACCGCGTGAACGTGACGCCGTCGCCTCCCCGCGCGGAGACGCCGCCGCCGCGCCGCGCGCGACGGGGTCACGGGCGACGCCCGTCCGCGCGCTGCTCGTCTGGCTCGTCGTCGTCGTCGCGGGCGCGCACCTCGCGTGGGCGAGCGAACGGCTCGCGCTCGCCGCCGACGATCGCGTCGCGCTCGCCCGCCCCGGCGGCGGCGGATCCTTCCGGGGAGGCTCGAGCTCCGGCGGCCGATCGGGCTCGTCGTCGTCGGGCGGCTTCCGCTCCGGCTCGAGCTCGAGCTCGTCCAGCTCGGGCAGCCGCTCGAGCTCGTCGTCGTCGTCGGGCGGCTTCCGCTCCGGCTCGAGCACGTCGAGCTCCGGCTACGTCTCCAGCCCCTCGTCCGGCTCGTCTTCCGGAGCGGCCGGCTCGTCGTCCGGGGGCGGGGCCGGCCTCGGGATCGCGTTCTTCCTCGTGTTCGGGATCGTCGTGGTCCTCGGCGTCATGTTCCGGAGCCCGACGTCGGCGTCCTGGTCGACCAACGCGCCGGTCACGCACTGGCAGCCGCCGCCGCCGCCGCGGGTCTCCGCGCGCCGCAGGCTCCTCGCGCTGCGCGAGCACGACCCGAGCTTCTCGCTCGTGCTCTTCGACGACTTCCTGGTCGCGCTCTACGCCGAGATCAAGACGGCCCAGGGGCGCGGCCAGCTCGCGCGCTACCAGCCGTACCTCTCGCCGCAGGCGATGTCCGCGCTCGGTCACCCGAGCGGCGAGATCACGAGCGTCATCGTCGGCGCGGCGTCGATCGAGGACGTGCGCGGGCTCGATCCGTCGTCGTCGCACGTGTGGGTCCGCGTGGCCTTCGAGACCAACTACGCCGTGCGCCGCCCGAACGGCGAGGCGGCCCTCTACTCCCACGAGGAGTGGATGTTCGCGCGCCGCCGGGACGCGCGATCGCGGACGCCCGACAAGGCGCGCGTCATCGGCTGCCCGAGCTGCGGCGCTCCGCTCGACGTCGTCGTCGCGGGCGTGTGCAACCACTGCCGCGCGAACGTGACGGCCGGCGCGTTCGACTGGATCGTCGACAGCATCACGGTCCTCGGCACCGAGGCGCGCGGGCCGATGCTCACGAGCGACGTCGAGGAGGTCGGCAACGACCTGCCCACGGTCGTCGATCCGGGCGCGGCCTCGCGCTTCGTCGCGCTCCAGGCGGCCGATCCCGGCACGACGTGGCAAGGGCTCTCGAGCCGCGTCGGCCTCATCTTCACAGAGTTCCAGACCGCGTGGGCGGCGCGCGATCTCGTCAAGATGCGCCCGTTCTTGAGCGACGCCCTGTTCGCCACCCAGACCTTCTGGGTCGAGGAGTACAAGCGCCAGGGCCTCCGCAACGTCACGGAGAACGCGCGCGTCGCGGGCCTCGAGCTCGCGAACGTCACGCAAGACGCCTTCTTCGACGCCGTGACGGTGCGCCTCTACGCCTCGAGCCTCGACTACACGGTGAGCGACGCGAACGACCAGATCGTCAGCGGCGACCGGACGACGCCGCGGCGCTACACCGAGTACTGGACGCTGATCCGCGGGCGCGGCAAAAAGGGCGCGCCCAAGCTCGACAAGTCCTGCCCGAACTGCGGCGCCCCGCTCGACGTCACGATGGCCGGCGTCTGCAACTACTGCAAGGTCAAGGTGACGACCGGCGAGTTCGACTGGGTCCTGTCGCGCATCGAGCAGGACGAGGTCTACCGCGGCTGACCGCGCGAGCCGCCGAGGACCGGCGCGCGCCTCGGCCCGTCGGCGGACAGAGCGCGCGCCCCGAGCGGAGGCCCGGCCTCAGCGCGCCGGGAGCGCGCCGCGGAGGAGCGTCACCTTCACGCTCGACGGCCGGTCCTTCGTGCGGAACACGCGGTGCGTCGCGGCGCGGAAGTCGCTCTCGGTGGCGCGGTGGATGTCGACGAACGTCTGCGGGTTGCGATCGACGAGCGGGAACCACGAGCTCTGCACCTGCACCATGAGGCGGTGCCCGGTCCGGAACGTGTGGCTGACGTCCGGCAGCGTGAGCCTCACGAGGGTCGGCTCGTTCGGCTTGAACGGCTCGGGGCGCTCGAAGCTCGAGCGGAACTTGCCGCGCATGACCTCGGCGCGCACGAGCTGCTGGTAGCCGCCGAGGTGGACGTTCGTGGGGTTCGGCTCCGGATCGGGCGCGTCGGCCGGCCAGACGTCCACGACCTTCACGACGAAATCGGCGTCGGTGCCGGTGGTCGCGACCCAGAGCGACGCCTCGACGGGGCCGGCGAGCGTGACGTCGCCGTCGAGCTCGGCGGTCGAGTAGACGAGCACGTCCGGGCGGCGCGCGGCGAAGCGCTGGTCGTCGCTCATGTAGTCCGCGTCGATGGCGTCGCCCGGCTTCGCGCGGTACGGCACGGGCTTCTGGGGATCGCTCGGGTAGGCGTCGTCGCCGTCGGAGCTGGTGGGCGCCGACGCCGACAGCCCGCCCTTCGCCTGGAAGAAGAGCGTCGCCGGCTTCGCCTCGGCGGGCGGCCACGCCGCGTGGGCGCGCCACGTGTTCGTCCCCGACTCGAACACCCACGCCTCGGGCGCCGGCGGACCGCCCTTGCCCTTGAGGTGACGCTGGAAGAACGGCAGCTCGACGTGCTCGCGGTAGAAGAGCGACGTCTTCTGGCCGAACGCGATGTCGCCGTGGCGATCGCCGTCGGTGCGCGACCAGCCGCCGTGACGCCACGGCCCCATCACGAGGACGTTCTCGGCGCGGGCGCCCTGCTTCTCGAAGGCGCGGTAGGTCTCGAGGGCGCCCCAGAGGTCCTCGCTGTCGAGCCACCCTCCCACGGTCATGATCGCGGGCTTCGCGTCGCGGTAGAACGGCCGCGGATCGCGCGCCTTCCAGAACTCGTCGCGCGTGGGGTGCGCCATCAGATCGTTCCAGAACGAGATCTTCCCGTCGAGGTACTTGGCGTTCGCGTTCGCGACCGGGCCCATCGCGAGGAAGAAGTCGTAGACGTCCTGGCCCTCGTGGAGGCTCTTCCAGTCCGACCCCTTCTTCGTGGGCGCGGCGCGCGCCTTGCCGAAGTTCGAGTAGAAGTCGAAGGCCTCGGCGAGGAAGAGCGCGCCGTTGTGGTGGAAGTCGTCGCCGAGGAACCACTCGGTGACCGGGGCCTGGGGCGACACCGCCTTCAGCGCCGGGTGCGCGTTCACCGCGGACTGCGCGGCGTAGAAGCCGGGGTACGAGATCCCCCAGACGCCGACCTTGCCGCTGTTGTTCGGGACGTTCTTCACGAGCCAGTCGATCGTGTCGTAGGCGTCGGTGCTCTCGTCGACGTCCCCCGCCTTCGTCGCGTGGGGCCGGACGTCGACGAAGGCGCCCTCGGACATCATCCGGCCGCGCACGTCCTGATGGACGAAGACGTAGCCCTCCTTGATCATCAGGTTCGAGGGCGCGAAGCGGCGGAGCACGCGCGCGTTCTTCTCGGTCGGGTACGCGTCGACGCCGTAGGGCGCGACGCTGTAGGGCGTGCGCGTCATGACGATCGGGTACGCGCGGCTCGTGTCCTTCGGGACGTACGCCGCGGTGAAGAGCCGCGCGCCGTCGCGCATCGGGACCCTGTGCTCGTATTTCGTGTAATGCTCACGGATCGCCCGAGCCACGTCGGCGTCCGACTCGACCGGCCCGCGCACGAGCGGCTCGTCGGCGCTCGCCGGAGGCGGTCCGCTCGCCTTGGTCGTCGGCGGCCGCGAGGAGCGCGGGGCCGCGGACGCTCCGCACGCGAGGGTGGCGGCGACCGTGGCGAGGACGAGCGGGACCAGAGGCGAGGACCGGCGCATGGGGCTCGCGCGGTCATACCGCAGACCGGCCTCCCGAGGGATCGGCGCGCGCGGGCGCGGAGAGACCGCGACCGTCGCGTCGAGGTGGCGTTTCGAGCGCCCGCCGACCCAGATCACCCACGGACGCTGCGTACATTGTCGCGAAAAGAAACCAACTGTCTCACCGGCACGGCCGTTGCTCGGAGCGGGGCATGGGCCTCTCCTCGAAGCGCCTCCTCGTCTCCCTCCCCCTCCTCGCCCTCCTCGCGGGCGCCTCGGTCGCGTGCGCGGACGATCCGGGCGCGCTCACCGACGGCACGCGGCGGGGCGGGCGCGGGGAGGAGACCTCGACCGAAGCGACCGAGACGCCGGCCTCCGAGAAGAAGAGCGACACGTCGAACGCCGTCCCCACGCCCGCGTCGCCCGACGCGTCGACGAGCCCGACCGCTCCGACGTCGTGCGAGGCCGCCGCGACCCGGACCGAGTGCCTGACGTGCTGCGCGGAGAA
This sequence comes from Labilithrix sp., assembly GCA_019637105.1. Classification (GTDB taxonomy): domain Bacteria; phylum Myxococcota_A; class Polyangia; order Polyangiales; family Polyangiaceae; genus Labilithrix. Next base: position 1,890 of record JAHBWF010000171.1, on the reverse strand, counting down.
GAGCGGACCGGCGACGGGGCTCGAGGCGTGCGCGTGCGGCCCGGGCGCGGCGTGCCAGGACGCGTGCAGCGCGAACGTGTGCAGCGGCGGCGCGCCGGACATCGCGTGCGGCATCTGCCTCGCGCAGTCGGGCTGCGACCTCACGCTGGGCGGCGACACGTCCGGCGATCGGGCGTGCCTCGAGTCGTGCGCCGACAAGCCCTAGTGTCAGCACACCTCTCCCCGATCGGGATGTGCTTTCGCGGCGGCGTGGCGCGCGGGTCGACGCTCGCGCGAGCGTCTGCTACCGAAGGTAGCGATGCGGCTCGCTGCACGGACATGCCTCGCCGCGGCGCCCCTCGCGGTCGTGCTCCTCGCGGGCCGCGCGCTCGCGCAGGACCCGGACGAGGCGCCGGCGCCGTGCCGCGCGCAGGTGAAGAACGCGCTCGAGCGGATCGCGCCGGCCTTCGCGGGCAAGGCCCGCAAGATCGCCGCGCGGTCGCCGGGCTCGATCGAGGCCGCCATCTGGGGCTACGCGCCTCCGCGCTTCCACCCCGTCGACGAGGGCGCGCTGCCGCCGGCGAAGGCCGGCGCGAGGTGTCCGCCGGAGATGGCGCTCGTCGCGGACCGCTTCTGCGTCGATCGCTGGGAGGGCTCGCTCGTCGTGCGCGAGGCCGACGGCAGCGAGGCGCCGCACTCGCCCTACGTGCCGCCGCCCGCCGACAAGGTCACGCTCGCGAAGAGCGTCGCCGGCGTCGTGCCCCAGGCGTACATCAGCGCGAAGCAGGCGGAGGGCGCGTGCCGGGCGGCGGGCAAGCGGCTCTGTCAGCCCGTGGAGTGGCGCGCGGCCTGCGGGGGGAGCGGAGGCACGGCGTACCCGTACGGCGCCAAGCGCGCCGGCGGCAAGTGCCACGACAGCGGCGTCAGCCCCATGCTCACGTTCCACGTCGCGACGATGAAGCGCGGCTGGGGCCTCACCGAGCTGAACGACACGCGCAACAACCAGCTCGAGGGCACGGTCGCGAAGACCGGCGCGTTCCCGGACTGCGTGACCGATCAGGGCGTCTACGACATGGTCGGCAACCTCCACGAGTGGACGGCCGACCCCAACGGCACGTTCCAGGGCGGCTACTGGCTCGACACGTCCCAGCACGGCGACGGCTGCGCCTACCGCACGATCGCGCACGGCTACACGTACCACGACTACTCGACCGGCTTCCGCTGCTGCGCCGACGTCGCGGCGGCCGAGCGCTGAGCGCGCAGCCCGATCGGGGTGTGAACCTCGAGCGAGATCGACTAGAACGCGTCGCACGCTCCGCGGCGGGCCGACGGCGGGCTCGCCCGGTGAGCGAACCCAAGGAGAGACCGATGCCCCTGCTCGACGGAAAATCTGCGGCGCTCCTGACGAAGAGCGAGGCCGCGCTCGTCCGCGAGACGGCCCCCGCGAAGCTGCGCGCGCTCACGCCGGCGCGCCTGCGGACGAAGGTCGCGCGCGTGCGCAAGCTCCGCGACAAGTACGAGAGCCTCGCGCGGCGCCAGAAGGGCGAGGCCAAGGGCACCGTCGCCCCGCGCGGGCAGCGGCGCTCGGAGGGCAACACGAACACGACGAAGAAGGCGGAGATCTTCGCCGCCGCGCTCGCGCGCGTCGACGGCGAGATCGCGCGCCGCGACGCGGCGGAGAAGAAGGCCGCCGCCAAGGCCAAGGCCAAGGCCTCCGGGAAGAAGGCCAAGGCGAAGACCAAGGTCGCCCCCGGAACGAAGGCCAAGACCACCGCCAAGGCGAAGGCGACCGGCAAGAAGCCGCCGGCGTTCGCCGCGACGAACGAGGCGGCGCTCCCGAAGCGCGCGCGGATGCAGAAGGCCAAGTCCGGCCTGCAGCGGTCGGGCGGCCACATGGCCGCGCGCGACCGC
>JAHBWF010000170.1 GCA_019637105.1 Labilithrix sp. | reverse complement strand
CGTCGCGCTCGGGCCGAACGAGGCGTACATCGAGCAGAAGGGCGCGCCGCGGGTCGTCCGCGCCGTCGGCGGGCGCGTCGTCGTGACGGACGAGGGCGCCGCGGCCGACGCCGCGCCGTTCGTCGCGCTCGACGACGACGAGCGCGCGCGGCTCGAGGAGCGAGGCCTCGCGCTCGCGCGCGCCGTCGCCGCGGACGCCGTCGAGGCGCGCCGCGCGGAGGTCGCTCGGCTCCTCGAGCGCGCCGTCGCGCGCGTCGAGCGCCGCCGCGTCGCCATCCGCGGCGACCTCGACAAGATCGGGCAGGCCGACCGGATCGCCTCGCAGGCCCAGTGGCTGATCGCCGAGGCCGCGCGGGCTCCGCGCGGCGCGAAGGAGCTCGTCGTCACGGACTGGTCGACCGGGGAGGCCGTGCCGCTCGTGGTCCCGCTCGATCCGTCGAAGAGCGCGAAGGATCAGGTCGCCGCGATGTTCAAGCGCGCGAAGCGCCTCCGCCTCGGCGCGCGCGTGGCCGAGGACCGGCTCGCCCGCGCCGACGTCGAGCTCGCGGCGCTCCGGACCGCGCAGCAGGAGCTCGGCGACGCGGGCTCGCTCGTCGCCGTCGAGGAGATCGTGCACCGGGCGAAGCGCGCGGCCCCGCGCGCCGTCACGTCGATCGGCGGCGCGCGCGGCGAAGGCGGACGCGGCGCGAAGGCCGAAGCCGCCGGCGGGCGGACGCCGTTCCGCGCGTTCCTCGCGCGGAGCGGCAAGCGGATCCTCGTCGGCAAGGGCGCGGCGGACAACGACGCGCTGACCTTGCGCGTCGCGCGGCCGCACGACCTCTGGCTGCACGCGAAGGACCGCGTCGGCGCCCACGTGATCGTGCAGCTCGACAAGGGACGGACGTGCCCCGCCGAGGACCTCGTCGACGCGGCGCACCTCGCCGCGCACTTCTCCGACGCGCGCGAGGAGAAGGTCGTCGACGTCCAGCACACCGACCGGCGCTACCTCCGGAAGCCGAAGGGCTCGCCGGCGGGGTTCGTCGTCGTCGACCGCGAGAAGGTGCTCGTCCTCCGCGTCGAGCCCGAGCTGCTGCGCGGCCTGCTCGAGCGCGAGGAGCTGTGATCGCCTGCTCCAGTCGCGCGCGCGAAAGCCCCGTGGCCCTGTGGTAAAAGCGAGCCATGCGTCTCGCGGAGACCATCGCGGGTTGGTTCGGTCGCGTCGAGGTCGTGCTCGCCGGCGTCGAGGGCTACCTCCGCGACGGTGAGGAGGCCCTCGCGCGCGGCGACGCGATGACCGCGCGGCGGGCGGCGAAGGCGATGCTCCAGCGCGTGCCGCACTCGCCCCTCGGGCTCGCCTTGCTCGCCGACGCGTGCGAGGCCGCGCGGCTCGACGCCGAGCTCGCGCTCACGCTCGAGGAGCTGGCCGGACGCGTGGCGTCGCGCGCGGAGGTCTGGGTCCGGCTCGGCCGCGCGCGCGAGCGCGTCGGCAGCCCGATCGACGAGACGCGCGACGCGTTCCTGCGCGCGCTCGCGGTCGCCGAGGCGGGGAGCGACGCCCGGCGCGAGGCCCTGCTCTGGCTCGCCGATCTCGACCTCGCGAACGGCGACGGCGCGCGCGCGGAGCTCTGGCTCGAGCGCCTCGGAGTGACCAGGGACGCCGACGTCCAGCTCCGCCGCGCGGAGGCCCGGCTGCTGCAGAACGACCTCACGGGCGCGCGGGCCGTCCTCGACAGCCTCGAGGCCGATCCGACGGACGGGCGCGCCGCCCTCCTCCGCGGGCGGGCCCTCGCGATCGGCGGCGACGCCGCCGCCTTCCCGCTGCTCGTCCGCGCGATGGTCCTCGAGGCCGCCGGCGCCAGCGAGGCGCTCGCCTCGGCGCTCGCGTGGATCCCGACGGACGAGCCGACCCGCGCGAAGATCCGCGCCGTCGTCGACGGGCGCGGGCAAGCCGAGCTCGCGCGCTGGAAGGCGGCCTTCGCCCGGGCCGAGGGCCGCCGCGACGAGGCGCGCGCGGCGCTGGTCGGCGCCGTCCGCAGCGGAGACGCGTCCGCCGCGCGCCCGCTGCTCGACGCGTCGCTCGAGGACCAGGACCACGCGTCGCTCGCGGTCGCGCTCGGCGCGCTCGCCGCGGCGGCCGCGGAGAACGAGGGCGCCGTCGAGGATCCGATCGCCGAGGACGCGCGGCGCCTCCCCTCCCCCGCCCGGCTCCGGGATCCCGGCGAGGCCTCCGCGATCCTCGACGACCTCGCCGGCGTCACCACGGCGCGCGCCCGCGTCTGGGCCGACGCCGCGCGCGCCGCCGCGCTCGCGACGTGGATCCCCCCCTCCGGCGCGCCGAGCGACTGGACGAAGATCCTCACGCGCCTCGACGCGCACGCCCGCGCCCTGCACGCGCTCGACGCGACGGCGAAGGTCGCCGAGCTCGCGATCGAGCGATCGCGTCCCGTGCGTGTCGCGATCGTCGGCGAGTTCAACGCCGGCAAGAGCACGTTCATCAACGCCGTCATCGGCGCCGACGTGGCGCCCACCGGCGTGCTCCCGACGACGGCGACGTTGCACCACCTCCGCTACGCGCCCGATCCGTTCGCGCGGATCCAGTTCCACGCCGACGCGCCGAGCGAGGTCAAGGAGCGCATCGTCCCTTCGAGCGAGCTGCGCGCCGCGCTGAAGGGCGGCGACGCCGAGTGGGTCAAGCGCGTGGAGATCCTCCAGCCGATCGCGTCGCTCACCCGCGTCGAGATCCTCGACACGCCGGGCTTCAACGCCCCCGACACGCGGCACACCGAGGCCGCGCGCTCCGCGTTCGAAGAGGCCGACGCCGCCATCTGGCTGCTCGACGCGGGGCAGCCGCTCAAGCAGACGGAGCGCCGCATCCTCGACGAGGCCAAGGTGACGAGCCTCCCCGTGCAGATCCTCGTCAACAAGGCCGACCGGCTGAAGCCCGAGGACCTCGCCACCGTGATGACGAGCGTCGGCGCGTCGCTCGAGGAGACGGGCATCCGCTCGTGGGCCGAGCCGCTCGCGCTCTCGGCCCGCCTCGCCCTCCAGGGCAAGCTCGGCGACGAGGACGCGCTCGCGCGCTCCGGCTGGGAGCACGTGCAGCGCTTGCTCGACGAGCAGATCGTCGGGCGGAGCGACGAGCTCAAGGAGCGCGGCCTCCGCCGGCGCGCCGGCCGCGTCGTCACCCTGATGCTCGAGCGCGCGCGCGAGCACGCCGCCGAGGAGCGCGCGGCGATCGAGGCCGCCCGCGCCCGCGCTCAGGAGCTCGCGCTCCGCGCGGCGAACCTCGAGCGCGAGGCCGACGAGGCCGCGCAGGTCGTCGCCGGCGCCATCGGCGGCGCCGCCGCCGACTGGAAGCGCGACCTCGAGGTCGTCGTCACCGGGCGCGACCGGCAGCAGGTGGCGAACGATCCGACGCTGCTCCGCTACCGCGTCGATCGCGCGCGCTCGCGCCTCTCCGCGCCGCTCGCGCGCGTGCTCGCGTCGATCGCGCGGGGCCAGGCGACCTCGGACGTCGAGGGCGCGCGCGCCGACGATCTCATGCCCGTCGTCCACGCGGCCGTCCGCACCTTCGCCGCGGCGAACGGCCAGGCCGACGCGCTCTTCCCGCTCACGCGGAGCGCCGTCGCGTCGCTGATCGAGCACCTCCTCGAGCTCGCCGCCGCGCCGCCGGAGCGCGGTCGCGCGGAGGGGCGCGTCGCCGAGCTCGAGGCCGTGCTGCGCGGGCTCGACGTGCCGGCCGTCTGACGGGGTGGCGCGCGCGGGGGCCGACGCGGTAACCTCGAGAGCGTGACGAAGGCCAGCACCCGCCGGACGCTCGCGCGCTGCGCCGTGGTCGCGTGCTTCGTCCTGCCCACGACGACGTTCGCGCCGAGCGTCACCGCCGACCCCATCCTCGACGTCGGCAAGGGCGACGTCGGCGTCCAGGCCGACAACCTCGAGGTCGACGTCGCCGCGGGCACCGCCGTCCTCACGGGCAAGGTCGTCCTGTCGAAGGGCGACATGACCGTCCGCTGCCCGCGCTTCGACCTCAAGTTCGACGCGACCCCGCACGTCCGCTGGGCGAAGGGCTCCGGCGGCGTCGTCGCCGACGTGCGCGGCGTGCACGGCGAGGCCCCCGAGGTCGAGCTCGACATGGTCAAGCAGGTCCTCGAGATGCGCGGCGGCGTGAAGCTCTCGCGCGGCCAGGGCTGGATCCAGGCCGAGAAGGCGACGATCGAGCTCGCCACCGCGCGCGTGACCGCGACGCAGGTGAAGGGCTCGATCCCCGTCCCGAAGCCGTGACGGGCGAGGACGGCCACGCCCCGGCGGCGCGCGACGACGACGCGCCGGACACACGCGGCACGGACGACCGCCCCGCGCGCGACCACGCCGAAGGCCGCGTCGCGATCCGCGGCGACGCCGTGCGGGTGGAGCGCGGCGACAAGACGATCCTCCGCGGCGTCACGCTGAGCGCCGAGCGCGGCGAGGTCCTCGGCGTGCTCGGGCCGTCGGGCGCCGGCAAATCGACGCTCTTCCAGACGCTCGTCGGGGAGATCGCGGCGTCGAGCGGTCGCGTCGAGCTCCTCGGCGAGGACGTCACCGACCTCCCGCTCTGGGCCCGCGCCCGGCGCGGCCTCTCCTACGTGCCGCAGACGCCCAGCGTGCTCTGGGACCTCACGGTCCGCGACAACCTCGCCTCGTACCACCGCGTCGTCCACGGTCGCGCCGGCGTCGAGGCGAGGAGCGCGGCGGTCGCTCGGCTCGCGGAGCGCGTCGCCCTCGCCGACCGGCTGGACGTCCGCGCCGGCGAGCTGTCCGGCGGAGAGCGCCGGCGCCTCGAGCTCGCGCGCGCCCTCACGCGGCCGCCGCGGGTCCTGGTCTGCGACGAGCCGTTCGCGGGCGTCGATCCGCAACAAGCCGGCCGCCTCGGCGACATGCTCCGCGCGCTCGCGCGCGACGACGGCGTCTGCGTGGTGCTCGCCGATCACCACGTCGAGGAGGCGCTGCGGGTGTGTACGCGCGCCGTGTTGCTGCTCGACGGGGAGGTCGCCGCCGAGGCGGAGCCGGCCGCGTTCCGCGAGCACCCGCTCGTCGTCGGGCGCTACCTCGGGAGCTGGACGCGGACGATCCCGCCCCCGCCGCCGCGCCCGTGAGCGCGCCGCGCCGAGAGCGCCGAACGACGGCGCGGCGAGGGTGATCCGCATCCAGGTGGTCCACGCGCGCGACGGGGGTGATCACGGAACGCACGGCGGCGCGGTCCGCGAAGTCGCCGATATCCCACATCCACCGCACGGCACAGTGGCTGCAAAAAGGCTCCCCGGAAGGATGGGTACCGTCATGCTGCCGCTACGACATCACGAAGCTCCGGCCCCTCGGCTGGTCATCGCCGCAGGCGCCGAGTGGTTCCAGATCAGTGGACGAGCGCCGGTCGTCCTCGAGACGCGCGTGCCGCTCCGCCGCCTCCTCCTCGCGCTGGGCGAGCTGAAGCTCCGCTCGCCGAACGCGGTCCTCCCCGTGACCGCGGCGTTCGAAGCGGGGTGGCCCGGAGAGCGCGCCAGCCCGACCGCCGCCGCGATGCGCGTCTACACCGCCGTGCACTCGCTCCGGCGCCTCGGCCTCCGCGGCCTCCGCCGCCGCCGCCGCGGCTACGTCCTCGACACCGACATCCCATCGCCGCCCCGAGAGCGGCTTCCCTGGCCCTCGCCGCCCCCCCACGAAGACCTAGCCCACTCCGCCCTGATCCCCCGGCGAGCCAGAGCCAGTTCCCGCGCGCGCTCGAGCCGGCCGAGGAGCACGAGGACATGGCCCACTCGGCGTGAGCCTGCGGCGACGGCTCGCCCGGCGAAGCACGTCCAGACGCATCGACGACGTCCGGCGCCGCGCGCGTCCGGCGGCGCGTCGCCACAGTTCAGCTCCTCGCGCTGCAGAGTCCGCCGACGAGAACGCTCGCGCTGCACCGGCGACGCGGGCAAATTTCCCCGCTGGCACTGTTTTCGCTTCCGTGACCCGGTTCGGCGTGTAAGCTTTTTCTGGCGGGACTACGCGACGCTGGCGGCCTCATCGGCGCCTCGGCACCGTCCTCGCGGAGCCCCCCGCCAGATAAAACCCGATGGAAATCAAACAACAACTCAAGCTCAGCCAGCAGCTCGTCATGACCCCGCAGCTCCAGCAGGCGATCCGCCTGCTGCAGCTCTCGCGTCTCGAGCTCATCGAGGAAATCCGTAAGGAATGCGACGCCAACCCCGTGCTGGCCGACGAGGACTTCGAGCCCCGGCCGCGGCAAGCGGAGGCGTCCGCGGAGAACATCCAGACGACCTCGATCGAGCAGGGTGAGCGGCGCATCGACATGCTCGATGACCGCAAGCGCATGGAGTCGGGGGAGGCGCAGAAGACCGAGAGCAAGCAGGTCAACGAGATCGACTGGGAGCAGTTCCTCGAGAACCGCACCCTGCAGCAGCCGCTCCCCGCCAACCGCGGCGGGTTCGAGGAGCTGCCGCCGATCGAGCAGAACCTCACGAAGGGCGCCTCGCTCGTCGACCACCTGCGCTGGCAGATCCAGATGAGCGACATGACGGACTCCGAGAAGCGCTTCGCGGAGCTCGTCCTCGGGAACCTGGACGACCAGGGCTTCCTCGACCTCAAGGGCGTCGAGCGCCCCGACGGCACGCGCACCCCCGACCTCACGATCGAGGAGCTCGCGAACGAGGCCGGCGTGGATCCCGAGGACGCGCCCGAGGTCCTCCGGATGATGCAGGAGTTCGATCCCGTCGGCGTCTGCGCGCGCGACCTCCGCGAGTGCCTCCTCGTGCAAGCCGAGGTGTTCGGCTACGAGGACCTCGACATCCAGATCCTCGACAAGCACCTCCACAACCTGGAGAAGCACAACTACCAGGCGATCGCGCGGGACCTGAAGGTGCCGGTCGAGGAGATCTACGAGTCGGTCAAGGAGATCCAGAAGCTCGAGAGCCGCCCGGCCCGCAACTTCACGGACACCGACGAGAAGCAGATCGCGATCACGCCCGACGTCTACGTCGTCAAGGAGGCCGACAAGTTCATCGTCAGCGACAACGATCGCGGCGTGCAGCGGCTCTACATCAACGAGGCCCTGACGAAGCAGCTCCTCAAGGATCCGAACGCCAAGGAGTTCATCGGCGAGAAGCTCCGGAACGCGCAGTGGCTGATCCGCGCGATCGAGCAGCGCCGGAAGACGATCATCCGCGTCACCGAGTGCATCGTCGAGAAGCAGCGCGAGTTCTTCGAGAAGGGCGTCGCCTACCTGAAGCCGATGATCCTGCGCGACGTCGCCGAGTCGGTCGGCATGCACGAGTCGACCATCAGCCGCGTCACCACGAACAAGTACGTCCACACGCCGCAAGGGCTCTTCGAGCTGAAGTACTTCTTCAACTCGTCGATCCGCCGCGTCGCCGAGGAGGACATCGCCTCCGAGAGCGTGAAGCAGGCGATCAAGAAGATCATCGACGGCGAGGACAAGCAGAACCCGCTCAGCGACCAGGCGATCGTCGAGATCCTCGCGAAGCAGGACGGCATCCAGATCGCCCGGCGAACGGTCGCGAAGTACCGCGAGATGCTCGGGATCCTCGCGTCGAGCAAGCGCAAGAAGCTCTTCTAGCGTCCCGCGGTCTAGCGTCCCGCGTCCGACGGACCATGGACTCAGGACATTCGCCGCCTCCGGCCGGTCACCGCCGGCCGGAGTGAATCGATCGAGGAGCGCACGAGTCGAACCGCCCAGGGGGGCTGGGACCCGCGACGGTCCCAGGGGAGGACGATGGACGAGCGAGACGGCGTCGGGGCACGGGGCGCGCGCGGGCGGCGGCGATGAGGTTCGCCCCGCAAGACTTCATCCAGCTCCCGCCGCTCGGCGAGGCGAGGACGCTCACGCTGGTCGACGAGCTCGAGGCGGCGCACCTCGTCGCGAGGCCGGCCTCCGCCAGCGCCCAGGGCGCGCTCGCGCGCCTGCTCGAGTCGACGTCGACGCTGAGGCGTTGGATGGTCGCGCGCGAGCGGTCGGGCTCGGCGGCCGATCCGAAGGCCCGCGCGGCCGATCGCGCGCTCGACGACGCGTGGGGCGCCTTCCAGAGCTGGCTCCTCGGCTGGACGCGCCTCCCCGAGCGGGCGCACGCCCGCGTGCCCGACGCGCGCCGGCTCTACGCGAGCCTGTTCCCCAAGGGCCTCCAGTTCCTCACGCTCGACTTCAAGGACGAGTGGACCGAGTCGCAGAACCGGCTCGATCACATCGCGACCCGCGGGCTCGACCTCCTCATCGACGAGCTCGGCGGAGGGCCCTTCCTCCACACGATCGCGCGGGCCCACCGCGCCTACGGCGACGCCCTCCACATCACCGGCGCGGGCACGACCCCCGAGCCGGACGCCATGGTCCGGCGCGCCCTCGAGGAGACGCACATGGCGCTGCGCGACTACGTCGCGCAGGTCGCGGCGATGGTCCGCAGGGACGATCCCGGCCTCGTCGGGGCGGCGGCGAGCCTGCTCGCGCCCCTGACGGCGCTCTCGCGGGAGGCCGCGTACCCCGCGGACGACGAGACGCTCGCGTCCGCGGTCCCGTTCGGCGCCGGGAGGCGCTGAGCTCGCCGCCCGCCGAGCGCGCCCTCGGGCTCCGCGCCCGCCGGAGCCGCCGCGGGCGACGGTGCGGCGCCGGCGGCGCGTGCGCGCCGCGACCGCAGTCCCAAACCGCTGCTTTCCCATTAGCTTGCGGCCCCCCGCCGGGGATACACTCTGTCGAAACGCGCTTTCGAGCGCAGCGCTCAGGAGGAAGCTCGATCGAACGCCCGCCCCTCGGAGAGAAGAAGGGGGCGAGGAGACTCATCCCGGCCACGCAAGAGCGATCAAAAGGGAGCGACCCGTATGAACATCTCCATCACCTTCCGACAGATGGACGCGACGGATGCGGTCAAGGGCTACGCGACGGACAAGGTCTCGAAGCTTCAGAAGTTCCTGCGACAACCTCTGCACGGACAGGTGACATTGAGCTGCCAGAAGACCATCCACATGGCCGAAGTGGACTTGCACTCGGGGGGGCAGCACTATCACGCGCATGATTCGAGCGAGGACATGTACGCCTCGATCGACAAGGTCATCGACAAGCTCGAACGGCAGATCCGCGACGGTCACGCGACCCACAAGAAGAAGGGCGCCGAGCGCGCCTCGGATCACCTCCTCCCCGACGATCGCGAGGAGTGATCGGTTGGCAGTCCCCCCGAACGCGCGGCCCGTCGTCTGACGTCGACGTCGACGGGCCCCATCCCAGATCGAACACGAATCATGCGTCTCACCGACCTACTCTCGCCGGAGCGCGTCGGCATCAAGCGCGCCAACGGCGAGCCCTTCGACAAGGAGAAGGCCATCGGCCTCCTCGCCACGCTCATCGGTGAGCGTGACGGTGTCTCCGTCGCCGACGTCAAGCGCGCGCTGCTCGAGCGCGAGCAGCTCCAGAGCACGGGGATCGGCGAGGGGGTCGCCATCCCCCACGGCGCGCTCCCGCAGCTCTCCGAGCAAGTGGCCGCGCTGCTCATCGTCCCCGACGGCGTCGACTTCCAGGCCATCGACGACGCCAACGTGAAGATCCTCTTCGGGGTCATCACGCCGAAGCGCGCCACGGGCGAGCACCTCAAGACGCTCGCCCGTGTGTCGAGGCTCCTCAGGAACAAGGACTTCCGCGCGCGGCTCGTCGCCTCCGCCAACGAGAAGAGCGTCTTCGATCTCATCCGAGACGAGGAAGGCGGAGAGCCGAGCCTCCCCCAGCGCGAGGTCCCGGCCGCGACGGCCGCGAGCTCGAAGGACGGGCCCCAAGACGAAACGGAGAAGAAGGGGGCCTCGTGACCGAGGAGGACGTCAAGCCCGCGCGCTCCGCGCCGCCGCCGATGGTCGACGTGACCGTCGCCGAGCTGCTCGAAGACGCTCGTCTGAGCGTCAAGCTCACGCGCCTCGCCGGCGAGAGCGGGCTCGGCCGTCCGATCCGGCATCCGCGCGTGCAGAAGAGCGGCCTCGCGCTCGCCGGGCACTACTACGGCGTCGTCCCGACGCGCGTGCAGGTGCTCGGCGAGACGGAGCTCTCGTACCTCGACACGCTGACGGCCGAGGCGCGAGGCGAGGCCGCGCGCGGCTATTTCTCGCTCGGGCTCTCGCTCGTCGTCCTCACCCGTCGAGACGAGCCGCCGCGCGCGATCCTCCAAGCCGCGGAGGCGACGGGGACGCCGCTCTTCATGAGCGAGGGCCGGTCGAGCCGCACGATCAACGCGCTCCACTCCCTCCTCGACGAGAAGCTCGCGCCCTCGACCTCGCTCCACGGCGTGCTCGTCGACGTCTTCGGCATCGGCCTCTTGCTCCTCGGCAAGAGCGGCATCGGCAAGAGCGAGTGCGCGGTCGAGCTCGTGCTGCGCGGTCACCGCCTCGTCGCCGACGACGTCGTCCGCTGCGAGTGGCGCCCGCCGGGGATGGTCTTCGGCGCGCCCGCCGACGTGCTCCGGCACCACGTCGAGGTCCGCGGGCTCGGCCTCTTGAACATCAAGGACCTCTTCGGCGTCACCGCGGTGCGCGAGCGCAAGCGCATCGACATGATCGTGCGGCTCGACGAGTGGGACGAGACCAAGGAGTACGATCGCCTCGGCGTCGACGACGAGCACTACAACATCCTCAGCACGCCCATCCGCCTCGTCACCGTGCCCGTCCGGCCCGGGCGCGACATGGGCGCGATGCTCGAGATGGCCGCGCGCAACGAGCTGCTCCGGCGCGCGGGCAAGCACAGCGCGCGCGAGCTGCTCGCGCGGCTCGAGGAGAACGTCGCCATCGCGCAGGAGATGGCGATCGACGACCAGCCCGAGAGCGTCGTCACCGCGCCGGTCGCGACCAAGCCGCCGGCGACCCCGCCGCCGCCGAACAGCAGCGTCGCCCACCCCGACGCGCGGTGGGCCGACTCCGAGCGGGCGCAGCCGACGGCGAAGCCCTACTCGAGCAACGAGAGCTCGGCGTGGATCCCCGCGTACCGCCCGAAGGGAGGCGGACAATGACCGATCCCGGGCTCATCGGGCTGACCCCTCCCCCGCCGACCGGGGCGGCCGCCCGGCCTCCGATGGTCGTCGTCGTCACCGGCCTCTCCGGCGCGGGGCGCACCACCGCGCTCCGGGCGCTCGAGGACCTCGGCTTCTTCTGCATCGACAACCTCCCGACGGTGCTCGCGCCCGACGCGGTCGCCCTCTGCGAGAAGGGCGGGATGACCCGCGTCGCGCTGGGAATGGACGTGCGGGTGCGCGTGTTCCTGGGGGAGGTCGATCGCGTGCTCTCGCAGCTCGAAGACGGCGGGCGTCGCGACCTGTCCGTGCTCTTCCTCGACGCCTCCGACGAGACGATCCTGCGCCGCTTCAGCGAGACCCGCCGCCCCCACGCGCTGGCGACGTACGGCTCGCTCACGCACGCGTCGTCCGTCCTCGACGGCGTCACGGTGGAGCGCGAGCGCCTCGCGCCGCTCCGCGCGCGCGCCACCCGGGTGATCGACACCACGGCGCTCGGCGTCCACGACCTCCGGCGTCAGGTGATCGCGCACTTCGGCCCCGCGTCCGGCACCACGGAGCGCATGACGGTGCGCGTCCTCTCGTTCGGCTTCAAATACGGGCCTCCGGCGGACGCGGACCTGATCTTCGACGTCCGCTTCCTCAAGAACCCCTACTTCGTGCCCGACCTCAAGCGCGTCCCCGGGACCGAACGAGCGGTCAAGGACTTCGTCCTCTCCCTCCCCGAGACCGGCGAGCTCCTCCAGCGGACGCTCGATCTCCTCCGCTACGTCGTGCCGAAGTACGAGCGAGAGGGCAAAAGTTACCTTACCATCGCCTTCGGATGCACCGGGGGGATGCACCGAAGCGTCGTCGTCGCGGAGCACGTCGCGGCCGCGCTCGACGCCACGCTCCACTCGGAGCCGGCGCCGGCGACCGCCGGGCGCGACGGAGGACCTCACCCGCGCATCGAAATCGCGGTGGTGCACCGCGACGTCGGACGCAAGGAGCCGCCGCCCTCCGTCTCCGTTCCTCCCAGGAGCATACCGTGAACGAACGCGCGACCGGTCGGTTCGAGATCGTCAACGACCTCGGGCTTCACGCGCGCGCCGCGACGAAGCTCGTCCGGCTCGCCTCGCGCTACCCGTGCGAGGTCATGGTCTCGCACGGCGGCCAGAACGCCAACGCGAAGAGCGTGATGGGCGTCTTGCTCCTCTGCGGATCGAAGGGCACCGTGGTCGAGGTCTCGGCGACGGGCGACCGCGCGCGCGAGTGCGTCGACGCCATCGGCGAGCTCATCGCCGAGCGGTTCGGAGAGCCGACCTGATGGCGGCGCGCAAGAGCTCGACCCCGCCGGACGTGAAGGCGCCGGCCACGCCGACGGGCCAGGACCGCGCGAGCGCGCCCTCCCCGCCGCTGCCGCTCGCGCCGCCGGAGCCGGGCTCGGGCGCGTCCGTGCGCGAGCTCGGGAGCAGCCCCGGGGCGGACTCGAAGGACCGGATCCCCTCGGTCCCGCCGAGCTCGACGGAGATCGAGCGGCTCGACGCGCGCCTCCTCAAGGGCATCGCGGGCTCGCCCGGCGTCGCCGTCGGGCCGGCGCTGGTCCTCGGCGACCTGCGCGCGTCCTTCGTCCGACGCCACGTCCCGAGCGCGCAGGTCCAGCTGGAGCTCGATCGAGTCAAGCAGGCGGTCCACGACGCGAAGCAGACGCTGCGCGAGGTCAGCCTCCGCATGCCCAAGGCGATGAGCGACGCCTCGCCGATCCTCGAGGCGTACGAGATGATGCTCGCGGATCCGACGCTGCACGAGCGCATCGAGCGGCGCGTCCGCCACGACAAGAAGTGCGCCGAGTGGGCCGTCTCCGAGGCGTGCGAGGAGATCGTCGCGATGTTCGGGCCGCCGGAGTCGGTCGAGCGCGACGCCTACATCTCCGAGCGACGCCACGACATCGAGTTCGTCTGCGATCGCCTCCTCCGGGCGCTCGTCGGCGACACGGGCCAGCACGCGGTCCGCCTCGACGAGCCGATGATCGTCGTCGCGCGCGACCTCTCGCCGGCGGACACCGCGAGCATGGTGCGCGAGCCCGCGCTCGCGTTCGTCACCTGCGTCGGGACGCGCACGAGCCACACCTCGATCATGGCCCGCGCGCTCGAGATCCCGGCCGTCGTCGGCGTGGCCGACGCGCTCTCCCAGATCCGCACCGGCGACATGCTCGTCGTCGACGGGCTGACGGGCCTCGTGACCGTCCACCCGACGGAGGAGTCGCTCCGCGACGCGCGCATGCGCTCCGAGCAGCACCTCGCCTTCGCGCGCCGGCTGCTCTCGGCGCGCCACAAGCCGTGCGTCACGGCGGACGGCGTCCCCGTCGCGCTCAAGGCGAACGTCGAGCTGCCCGCGGAGGCGATCCTGGCCGTCGACCACGGCGCCCAGGGGATCGGCCTCTACCGGACGGAGTTCCTCTACATCGACCGGACGACGCAGCCCGGCGAGGACGAGCAGTACGAGGTCTACCGCGCGATCGTCGAGGCCGTGAGCCCCCAGCCCGTGACCCTCCGCACGTTCGACATCGGCGGCGACAAGTTCGCGAGCACGTTCCAGATGCCCGCGGAGATGAACCCGGCGCTCGGCCTCCGCGCCGTTCGCCTCGCGCTCCGGCAGCCCGAGGTGTTCCTCACGCAGCTCCGCGCGATGGTCCGCGCGAGCGCCCACGGCGACGTGCGCATTATGGTCCCGATGGTCGCGAGCGTCCACGAGATGCGCGAGGTGAAGCGCCTCCTCGCCCAGGCCGTGGAGCACGTGAAGGCGCGCGGGCTCTCGTTCGAGGAGCACATCCCGCTCGGCATGATGATCGAGGTCCCGGCCGCGGCGGTGATGGCCGACGTCTTCGCCCGCGAGTCGGAGTTCTTCAGCCTCGGCACGAACGATCTCGTCCAGTACGCGCTCGCGATCGACCGCGCCAGCCAGTCGCTCGCCGCGCAGGCCTCGCCGTTCAACCCGGCGATCCTCCGGCTCATCAAGACGGTCACCGATTGCGGCAAGAAGTACGGCCGGCCGGTGTCGCTCTGCGGGGCCATGGCGTCCGATCCGCTCGCCGCCTGCCTGCTCGTCGGCCTCGGGCTCCGCGATCTCTCGATGGAGGCCGCGGCGATCCCCGAGATCAAGGAGGCGATCCGCCGCCTGACCGTGGCGGAGGCCGAGGCGATCGCGGAGCAGGCGCTCGAGTGCGACAGCGCCGAGGCCGTCGAGGAGGTCCTCGCCCGCGAGCTCGCCCCCCGCTTCATCGATCTGCTCGCCGGGCTCGCGGACGACACCACGATCCAGAGCTCGCGCTCGGGCGCGCCGCCGAGCGACGCGCCGATCTGACGGCGGCGGCCGGGGCGCGCCACCTCGAGGCCGGGTTCACGAGCGTCTCCGCGGCCGCCCGGCCGCGAGGGCTCGACCGTCCGCGCCGGGACGTTCGACGCCGACTCGGGTCATCAACGCAACCTGACGGGATCGCTTCCGTTCCGTCGACCTGGCGAGCGGATCCGGCGGCCTCTCGCTCGCCGCTGCGGTCCGCGCCAGGTGGGGGCCGCATGTCGCGAGACAGACGCGGAAAGACGACTTCAGATACAATCGGTCCTCATCCTCGTTACTCGCTAGCGACGCCGTTGACGCAAACGTGCCGCACGTGATGCGATTTCCGGCGATGCCGAGAGCAGCCGTGCCCGAAACACCGAAAAACGACGCACCGCGAAGCGCGGACGGGTTGAAGGCGGCGGGGTTTCCGACCGTCGGGTCGGTGATCAACGGCAAGTACCTCGTCGAGAAGATCATCGGCGAAGGCGGCGTCGGGGTCGTCGTCGCGGCGCAGAACGTCGAGCTCGGCGAGCGCGTGGCGCTCAAGTTCTTGAAGGCCGAGATGCTCGAGCGCTCCGAGGTCGTCGGGCGCTTCATGTACGAGGCGAAGGCGGCCTGCAGCATCAAGAGCGAGCACTCCGCGACGGTGTTCGACGTCGGGCGCACCCCCGAAGGCGTCCCGTTCCTCGTGATGGAGCTGCTCGAAGGCAAGGACCTCGGCAGCATGATCACCGAGGGGCACAGGCTCGACGCGCGCGCGGCGGCCGAGTACGGCATGCAGGTCTGCGACGCGCTCGCCGTCGCGCACGCGAAGGGCATCGTCCATCGCGACATCAAGCCGGAGAACCTCTTCCTCGAGACGCGCTCCGGGCTCCGCTCGCTCAAGGTCCTCGACTTCGGCATCTCGAAGACCGCCCTCACCGGCTCGGTGCTCTCGACGATGCTGCCGCTCGTCAAGACGCAGAACCTGATGGGCACGCCGCTCTACATGTCCCCGGAGCAGGTCCGCGCGCCGGACCGCGTCGATCCACGCACGGACATCTGGTCGCTCGGCGTCGTCCTCTTCGAGGCGCTCACCGGCGCGCTGCCGCTCCACGCCGAGTCGATCACCGAGCTCTGCGCCGCCATCCTCGAGTCGCCGCTCGATCCGCTGACGAAGCACAGGAGCGATCTCCCCGACGGCTTCGTCGAGGTCGTCGAGAAGTGCCTCGAGAAGGACCTCACGAAGCGCTACCAGAACGTCGCCGAGGTCGCGCTCGCGCTCATGCCGTTCGCGCCCAAGCGCTCGCGCATCTGCGCGGAGCGCGCGGTCCAGATGCTCGTCTCCGCGGGCCTCGTCTCCGAGGAGTCGGTGCGCTTCCCGAGCGCGATGCCCCCCGGCTCGAGCCCGCACCCGGCGTCGCGCTCGTCCGAGCCGCTCGCGGCCGTCGCGTCGGGCGCCTTCGCCGTCGCGCCGCCGCCGTCGGTCTCGAACCTCGCGCCGCCGTCGTCGGCTTCGAGCCTCTCGGCGGCGCCGAGCGGCGA
>JAHBWF010000017.1 GCA_019637105.1 Labilithrix sp. | reverse complement strand
ATGGCTCCACCGCCGCCTGGTTCATGCTCGGTGGTGTTCTGACCGTCAAAGTCGACATCCTCAACCTCCGGAAGCAAGTCGGCGAAGTATGCTTGGTCGGCCTCGCTGAACTCGCGGAAGTCATTCCAACGACGGGCAACATTCGCACCGGCATGGAAGACGACTACGCCTTGGTTCAGTGCGTGGCCCGGTGAGTCCTGCACGATCGCGCGCATGACCCGACCTACGAACTGCACGAACGGGGCGAGATTGGCGAACATGCTACCGACCATCGCTACGGCAAGGTAGCGGTGGTCGAAACCTTCACCCAGCATGCGAGCCTGAACGATCACGTCGAGCTCGTGGTTCTCCAGCCTCGCGAACACCGCCTCGTTCGCGGATCCCTCGCGCGAGTGTACGTAGTCTGCGCGCATCCCACGCGCGCGGAAGGCCTCGGTGATCTGAATGCAGTGGGCCTGGTTCAGCGCCGAGGCGATGATCTTGAGCTTCTGCTCACCGGTCTGAGTGCGCAGGCGACGGAGCTCCCCGATCGCGCAATCGATGATGGAACCGAGCGTCTCATCAGCCATGACGATGCCACGTCGGAACGCCGCGTCATCTTCACCAAGCTGACGTACTTCGTCCGGACCCACCATTCGTTCCTGCCCGCCGTCTCGCTCGACATATCGCAGGGAGCTTGGCCGGAGCATCTTCGCGCGCAGGCGCTTCACGTAGCCTGCCTGAATCGCCCGCACGACGGGGAACGAGTAGAGGATCGCTCCGTCCATAAGCCGGCCATCGGCACGTGTCGGCGTCGCGCTGAAGTTCACGATCCGCGCGTGCGGGAACCGCTCCTTCACCTGTTGCCAGCTGGTGGCCACATTGTGATGTGCCTCATCCACAAGGATCAGATCGAAGAAGTCGGGCTCGACTTGGCTCAGCCAGCGGTTCTCTTCACCGGCAACCTGATGAATGTTCGCCACGGCAAGGTCGCAGTGCCGGAGGTCGTCGAGGTTCACGCGACCGCTCTCGATGACGACGGTCTCCGGGAGATCGTCGTTGGACGAGAGAACGCCGCACCGCTCGTAGAAGTTCGTCGTGCTGTTCGCCTTCAGGTCGTCCGCCAATTGCTTCCTGATGCGAAGCCCGGGGGCAATTACAAGAACGCGACGGGCACCGAGAGCAAAAGGCGCGATCGCTATGAGCCCCGACTTCCCGCAGCCCACCGGCAGGACAACACCGACCTCGCGTGTCGCTTCGGGCGATGCGAAGTGCAGTCGGATTCGCTCCCAACCTTCGCGTTGCGGAGCACGAAGGCTCCGATTGGACTCGATGTTCGCGGTACTCGGAAACGCCATGCGGCCCCCTCTCTGTAGTTTGGATACTTTCGAGATACTTCTGTGGATGTCTTCTTCGCGTGCGTCGAGAGCGTCCGGGTCCGTCGTCGGAACCGCGGGCTATGCCGCGAAGCGGCCCCGACTTCGGCCGCGGGCCAGCTCGGCCCGAACATGCGCCGCATGCGCTGCGATGTTCTCCTCGAGCAGGTCGTCGACGACACCGCGCGCCGGATGCAGCTCCCACGTCCCCGTGCGAGAGCGTCGTCTCCGATACATCGCCTTCATGAACGGCTGGGAGTCGGCGAACGTGATCCGGTCGAAGTGAGGTGCGAGGTCCGCGGCATAGGCAACTCCACCAACAACGAGCGGGTGCAGCCGGCGGCCGAGGCGCTGCTGAAGCGTCGCCAACGAGTGAATCGCTGCGAGCCCGCGAGCTCGCACCCGCAAGCCGGTTTGAAACTCCTTCGCGACATACGTGATCGCAGGGTTATCGCGAAGGAAGTCGTACCAGCGCTCCCAGTCTTCGACCTGTCCGCTGTTCAGGTGCGGGATGACCGCGACCCCGACGGAGGAGAGCTCGCTGGCAACGATCGCCATCCGGCGCCAGTTCCACAACGTGTGGGTACGGGGCGCATCATCGAAGACGGAGAAGTTCGGAATCGTCGCAGCGAGGAGATCCAAGCCGGCCAGCTTCTCCAACACGCCACTGTTCGTGCGGAGGGCCCAGTAACGTTCCAGGGGTCTGTCATCCGCGACGCACACGAGAAGCACGCGCGCGTCCGAACGGATTTTGAATTTGTCCCGCACGTCGAGCGCCGATGCGAGGCTCGCGCCATAATCGTCCTGCTCGGCGCCACGAACGAGATCACCGATGGTGAGCCCGACGACATTCGCCGAGAGCCGAGAGCTCCGCGACGAGCCGTGCCGCACGAGCGGGATGTAGGACGGGAGTTCAGTACTCGTCAGAGGCAAGATCGGGCCTGCCGCTGTGTCGAGGCCACCGACCTCGCGCACGTGGTCAACGAAGTCATCCTTGGCCGGACACACCCAATCGCAGCGGGCCGAGCCTCCGCATCCGGTCCCACAAGAATGAAAGCAGCCGCCGAACACCTGCTGGCCATGAATGCCGCCGCATGCATTTCGGAATCCACACGCTGTGCATGTCGGCGGGGACAAGACTGGAAGCTTCATGGATTCACCTGCAGTCGCACCACGAACGACGGCGTGATCGCAGAGCGCGACGTCACGCACGCGCGCAGGAGCCCACAGCCAGTCTCGAGCGCGGTCTGAAGCGACGACGTTTCCCCTGCAGCGACCGCACCGACGACGCGACCGCCGACGAGTACGTCGACGCCGTCCTTCTTCTTGCACAGGACAACTTGGGCTCCCGCCTCGGGTGCATCGGCACCGTCACACCGGAACTCGCGTGTCATCACGTCTCGTCGCGTGGCCGCGATGAGGTTCGGGATCTTCATTCGGTCGAAGGCGGCATCGTGGCGATGGCGGAAGCCACGCGCCTGCCTGCGAAGAAACTGCTCACCCATTCTTGAACTCCCGCGCGATGGGCTCGTAGATCCACTGCTTCCCGGTCCGACGTCGCTTCACCAGTCGCTTCCCGTAGAGGTCGGCTAGGCGGTTATTCCACGCCGTAATCGCGGGTTCGCTGCCGGCAGCCGCGTGGAGCTCGGTCGCCGTGGCGGCCCCTCTGGCGATCAGAGCGGTCAGCGTCGCCTCGAGCGCCCGATCGAGCTTCCCATGCAGCATCGCAACGAGAACCTCGTCGCCTCGAACCTTCAAGCCCTCGACGAACTGGCGAACGGCAAGTGTGGCGAGCTGCGAGACCTCCTCGCGAATCACGTCGGAGAGGCCGACGAGGACGGGAAAAGCCGGCTTGGCCTGCGCTCCCGATTCGCGCCGCTGCGCATCCTCGAGAAATGCGAATAAGACCGCCTTCAGATAGCTCGACGTAGCGCTTTCGATTCCCGTGAAGTCGAGGAGAACCGTCTCGTCGTCCGCGGCGAGCCGCTCGACGATCTTTCGAAGGTGATGTTCGCCGTTCGTCGCGCCCGCCACGTGCGACGTGCCCTTCGACAGCTCCTTGACCGAAACTCGCATCCTCACCTCACCCAGGTGAGGTAAGAATGTTCCTTGCCGATCGCGTTGTCAAATTTTTGAGGAGGACACGACGAGCTGTACGCCGCGCAGGGCGACGGACGCCCCGATGGCTGTCGTGCGTGCGTGCGCAGCGGCGTCGGTCTCTATCGCCACATAGGCGTTCCCGGTGCGGTAGCGGAACGCGCCGAGATCGGCGAGCGTTCGGACGACAAGCTGAAATCCGGTGCCTGGGTCGGCGCTACGTCGACTTGCGCGATGAACGACGACAGCATCGAGCGCGGCTTCGTCGTCACTGAGGGCGCTCCAACGGGCATTCTCGCGAAGGCTGTTCAGAACGCCGCGCCCAACATCGCCAACACAGAAGTCGAAGGACTGAGCACCGACCTCGAAGGCCATCACGGCCGGGGCGCCGCGACCTTGCGCGTCCGTCGAGTGCTGGAAGACGTTGTCCACCATTTCTTCGAGCGCGCCGCCGAGACCGTTTGCGAACGCGTTCGAGAACCTCCCGATCTCGACGAGCGACTTGCGAAACCGGTTGCCGAACAGTCCTTGCGCCATGACGTCGGTGATGGATCGGACGTCGTGAGCGGTCGCCGAGTACTCAGCGACCATTGGACGATCTCCCTCGAGAGACCTCCACGCGTCACCGAGTACTGAGCTCGCTTCAGCCCATCCTTGGAACCGTTCGAAAGCGGCGTGTCGTCCATCAAGCCGCCAGGACCAGGCAGTACAGGCCAACTCAATCGCAGCGCCAAGGGTCAGGGCAGGCAGCCTCTTTGGAAGGACTACGCCATCCTCGACGAGCCTTCGAAGCTCGCTTACGTCGTGTGGGCGCAGGTTCACATCCTAGATTGTAGCAGTCCGAAGAACCGACCCGTGATGGAGCGCGGTTCTCACCCCCCTCACAAGAGACGTCCGCGCGGCCCACGTTCTTTCACGTACTTCCGCTCGCTGGATCCCGCCAACACCGAGATCCCGGTAACTCACGCTTGACCAGGCGAGTAGGCCCGTCGCGAACGAAGGGTATTCCGCCACGGACGGAGGCAGAGATTTTCCGGATCGCCATGCGCTCTTCCGCGGCGCTCGCGAAGCTCAAGGCCCGTGCGCTTCGGGGCATCCTCCGCATCGCGCTAGCCTTCGGTCATGAGTCTCTGGCCCGACGTCCCGTCCTCGATTTTCGGTCCCGATCGTCGCTTCCCATTCTCGGACGCGCACGTCGGTTATGTCCTTCGACAGCGCGAAGACGTCTACGCCTATCGTGAAGGCTACAAGCAAGGCGCGATCGCACTCGCAGAACTCGTTCACGCGCGCAGCGGTTCACCGGCTCTCCTCGTCTGGCCGGTCGCTTGGCTCTGGCGTCACTGGCTAGAACTCGCGCTCAAGGAGACAATCGCGACCGGCATTCAACTCGAGGTCGGAGATGACGGCTGGCGCTGGCCGACAAGGCTGGGCCATCGACTTGGAGACCTGTGGCAGGCAGCGCGCCCGCACATTGAACCTCACGGCGACCCGATGGCGCCCGAGCTGGCGAACGTCACGGCCATCATCACCGAACTTGACGGTCTCGACCCGGAAGGAACTGGGTTCCGCTACCCGCACGCTCGCGACGGCAGCCCAAGCCTTCCCTCAGCTCCCGAGCACCTGAGCTGATCTGCGTGAGAATAGGAACGCTCCGAATCCAAGACCGGTATCGGGAGCGCGGGCGTGAGCGTGGTCTTCGAGAGCCCTCGATAGGCGTCTGCCACCGCCGCCCATGATCTGAGCGCGGCGTCGTCTTCCGCGTCCCACCCGAGCTCGGTCTTCCAAAGCCTCTGGTAGGTAGCTGCCGAGCACGGAAACGCGTGTGCCATGCACGAGAGCTCGTAGGTGAGATTTGCCGTACGACGGATGCGGAGGCGAAGCACTATGCCGTCCGCCGTGAACTGGACGTCATCCGGCTCGAGAGGCGGGGTTGATGCGTCAGGAGGCGCTACGTGGCTGCGCGACGGCGGCGAGCGAGAGTCAACCGCGGGCTTCGCGCACGCTGCACCAAGGGTCAACAGCGAGGTTATGGCGAGCGCTCGCTTTGAGGCCAGTGCTCGCGTTCGCAGGATGGAGAGTACGCGGGTTGAAGGCGTCACTCCGAAAACGCCCTCGGGTGAGCTCTCCGGCGATCGCAACGGCCACAAGAGAGCAAGCACCGAGGACACCCCGCGAGAAACGGACATCGTTGCCGCTCTAACACGACAGCGCCGCTCTTGTTCCCTCGAGCTCAATCGGTCGACAGTTTGCTTCCGGTTCTTGCGACTTTTTTTGGTTCGGGGGTCCGAGCGGCCTCACTAGATGCGTTCGCGTCAGAAGGAGACCTGGCCCAGCAGCGTCCACTGCGACTGCGAACGGCTCGCGTTCGCGGTTTCCGGAAGCCAGTCGTAGGACGCGACGAAGCCGACGCCCCACACATGAACGCCAGCCATGCCGCGCACGCCGACGCGGCGCTCCGGCGCGACGACGACGGGCAGGCCAAGCCCCAATCCGAGCGAGGGAACGAACAACGGCAGCGCGAGCCCCAGCCCCGGCGTGACGATCGCGAGCTTGTTCCAGTCCGTGTCCACCGAGAGGCTCGCGAGCGTCGCGCGCGCAACACCGCGCGTGGCGAGCGCCAGCTCGTATCCCATCCGCATCCGCAATCCGGCGGCCGTGCCCACCGCTCCGCCGACTCCAACAAGAGGGCCGCCTCTTCGGAGGAAACTCGGCGAACGCTCGATCACGACGTTCACCGCTTCCGGCAATTCGTTCGCCTTGAATCTCCGGCGCGCCACATTCCGATCGCCCTCGCGGAGCAGCGACCAAGGTTCGACCTCGAGTCGTCCCTCGCCCGCGCAGATCGGCGAGCGAACCGTCGCGTCCCATCCGTCCGGGAGACGCACCTCGACCTCTGTGCCCCCGCCGACGGAGGCGAGCCAGAAGTCGAGGTCGTGCCGCGCCACCGCGAGATGGCCGAGGAGCGGATGCCTCGACGGCATCCACGACTCGTCTCGGTCATCCGAGCGACCAGGCTCGAGCGTCCCCGTCACGCTCACCGATCGCGTCTCTTCTGGAGCCAGGTTGAGGGCGACCTCCGCGTGCGCCCAGCGAGCCAATGGCTGGTGCACACGAAAGGCGCATTCCGCAACCGGAGCCGCGGTGGAGACGATGCTCAGGAGATTGCTGCAAAGCCGCTCGTGGACTTGCTCCTCGACGCCCACGCGATCCGCTGGACGAAGAAGCGCGCTGGTCCCGGGGCCGTCCGCCGTCACCCGTACGTTGCGGAGATGCCTTCCGTAGAACGAACCGACGACGTCTTCGGTCTCGGTCCCGCGATTCGCGAGACGGTAGGTCGCCGTGAAGTCACAGACCGGCGCTCCGCGCTCGTCGCGACACGTGAGGACGATGTGCTGCGTCTCGACGTGTGCCGGCACGTCGAACGAGGCAGGGAACCGGAGCCCAGTGCCCACGGCCGCATCACGGCACTCGACGTGATCCGCCCGAGCCGGAGTCGTGGTGCCGACGACGAGGGTGAGAACAGCCGCGAGGACGGCTCGCTGCCGCTCGAGCGAGAGGATCATGCTGGTCCGGTGATTACCGAGAGTACGTTTTACGATCGCTCCCGTCGTCTTGCCACATCGAAGGGCGGCACGGGCCAGGCTCGGGGCTCGGAGTGGCCCAGGCCACCGGGGGCGGCAACGTCGCTCTGCGATCAGCTCCCTGTCCTCCTCCTTCCCCGAGCTCACCGTGGTCGTCTCGGCACCCGTCGCGACGTCTTCGGCCTCAAGCTCGAAGAGATCACGCCCGCCGCGTTCAAGTCGCTCGGCTGAGCGGCTCCCCCGCGACCCAAGGCACGAACGCGTTCGACAGGCATCCCGGTGTCGCCGATCGATCACGACGCAACGGCCCCCACCTTATGCCAAGTCGGCCGACCGCTTGTCGGTCACGGGCATGCGGGCGCACGCTCGATCCGTGCGCCGGCGGATCCGATTTTGCAGCCAGACCAGCCGGGCCCAACAGCGGAAGGAGAGACGCCACGAGTCACCACCATCCTCGCGAACGGTCGATCCTCAGCCGCGCGGGTACACCGCGGTCGCGAGCGCGGCGGCTGCCGCGAGCTTGTGCTTGGCCTGCCAAGGCGGGCCGATCGTTCGGCCCATCTTCGCGAGGACGGTATCCACCTCCTCGAGGCCGAGCGTCTCCGCCGCGGCGCGAAACACGCGCTTCGGATCGTACCAACGCACGGCCCAGCCGCGCGCCTGGGCCGCCGCCGCGAGGGCCTCGCGGTACATGACGGAATCGGCGACGGTCTGCGCGCGGTTGTCGGCGATCCTCTCCTCGGTCGTCGGCGGAAGCTCCGGGCATACGCGGATCGCGATGCCTTCAATCGGCGCCGGCACCGCCGCGGCGAGCGCGGCGAGGCCGTCGACCGCGCCGCGCTCGGCAGACGCGCGCACGTGCTCGACCAACGCCACCGCCTCCGCGAGCGAGATCTTCCGCGCCCAGGGCGAGTTCACGTAACGACCTACCGCCCACGATCCTTCGTGGTGATGCGGGTGTGTCGGCAGACCGCGTTCGGTGAGGTCGATGCGCCGGCGATCGAGCACCTCGCCGCCGAGCGCGACCGTGACGAGCACCGCCGAGTTGCCGTGCTCGGCGACGCCGACGGTTGCAGCTCGCTGCGTTCGCTTCCCCATACCGGCGCATGGTACTGGATCGCCTCTGGCTCTTCGCGCGCTGCTTCGCGCACGTGATCTTCAGACCCTCCGACGGAACGGCGCGGCGAGGGACTGCGTCAAGGTGACCGGACTGCAAAGCGCGGCGGTGAGCTCGGCGCGGCTCGCGCCCCCGCACTTGTCGAACAACGAAGCGAGCTGCGAGGCGCCGTGCGGGATGATGTGCCGCGCGCTCGCGCGATCATCGAAGAGGCTCGCGACCGAGGCGTAGAGACCGAGGCGCTCATCGGGCTCTCCTTCGCGTGCGTGCTCGTCGTCGTTGCTGGCACGTCGTCACGGGGCACCATCCCGGTTGACGCGACGCCGTGTGGCCCCAACACGTCGACGTTCACCGTGATGGGCTCGACATCTATCGCACTTGGAGGGCGGGCGCAGCGCCGGAGCTCTTGTTGGAAGAGCATGACGAGAGACGAGCCACTCGTTCTTTTCGGCGACGTACCATGACCTTTGCGGCGACGTACCACGACGGCGCAACCGACTCCGACCTCGCGACCAAGGGAGGTTGGGGCGCGTCGGCAGGGCCCCCTAGCGAATTCGTGAACGGGATATCGGCGCCCGGCATGACCCAGATCGGAGCCTCTTCGTCGGGCCGACGGCCTTGTGGATGTCGATCTCGATGATGCTTGCGGCGTGGCGGACGGCTTGCTCCTATCGCCCGTCATGCCCAATGGATTGGCCCTTGGGGCGTGCCTGGTGGTGCTCGGGTCCTTCCCGTTCGCGACGCTCGGCTGCCGGCGTAAGGCGCCAGAGGATGGGCCGCTGCGTCAGGTCGTCAAAGGGTACTTGAACGAGCTGAACGCACGGATGGCGAAGGGCGAGCCCACGGCGGTCAAATGCGCCGGAGCGAGGGTCGCGGCCGAGCAGCTTCCGCAGGGCGACGCTCTCCGCGAAGAGGTCGTGAGGACGTGCTCCTACGAGGCTCCGCTCGCATCCGCGAAGGCCGCGCTCGACCGGGCGGCTGCCTTGCGAGCGGCGGGCAACAGCGCGGCCTCCGACTGCGCCGAGGCCGCGCTGTGCGTTGAGGATCTGGGAGCACCGGCCGCAAGGTCCGAAGTCGCGGCGGTGGCGGCGCGCTACGAGAGCTTGTGCAAGTGAATCGGCCCTCATCGTGACAAAGTCCAGTTGGGCGACTCGTTCCTGAGCTTCTGGCCCCGAGGGACCGAAGGTCGACGAACTCACGGATCCAGCGCGTCGGAAAACGTTCCTCCTCTACAGCTCGCCGACGAGCGCAGGCGCGCTTGGCATACCGCTCGACGAGGGGGTCGCGGAACGAAGGGCTTTCGACACGGCGAGGATCGTACCTCTCATGGATGGTCACGGCTCGTCGGTCGACTTCGCGTGACCGAGTACGCGCATGAGGAGCGCGACTGCATCACGCGTGAGAACGAGATCGCCGACGATCCTCGCGTCGCCCGCGGCGTTCTTCAGGGCGGCGCGCGGCCTCGCGAGTGGGCGGCGGAATCGCCCCAGAATCGTCTTTCGGAGGTATCGAACCGCCTCCAAGGGTCGCATCCTGCGCGATCTCCTGATCGTCATCCCGCAGCTTGCGCCCGTTGGTTCTCCTCGGTCGCGCCTTCCGCGATTCGATTCCTGGCGTGCGTTTAAGCTTGTCGTCCCTCCGTCTTTGCCGGTCACCGCTGGCGGAGGCTCTCCCTGTCGGGTCTCGGACGCTGGTGCCGTCGGCGCCGCCGGAAACCGGAACACTGCAGCGTCCCGTCGTGCCCGACTGGTCGCCGCCACACTCGTACGACAAGCCGCTCCTCCAGTAGGCGTCCCAGTCGAGCGCCGGATCGCTGTCCGTGATAGGTGACCGTGGTTTACGGTCCGCACTTGTGTCCGATGAGAGAAAAGACGCGCTCCTGTAGCTCTTCGGAGCAGGCCTCGAACCCGGGCACCTCCTCTGGCCTCCACTGGCTCCGCGTATAGAACACCTCGCCCTCTCCGGAGGTCGTGCGAACGAGACACCCCTCGCCATGGTTGCTGGGACAGGTGGCACCAGGGCGATGCGTCCCCCGACAGGCGAGCGCCGTGGCTTCCTTGTCCACGCACTCCCGATCCAACCTTACAGGGTTACCCGAGATTGGCTCGCAACACCATGAATTCGGACCACACTCCCCCGATTGCAGCGCACACCCGCCTCCGCCAGCAGCGACGTCCGCAGTGGACGCGTCGGAGGTGTCCGCTACAGGCTCCGTGGACTCCTTCGCACATCCAGGACTCATCGCGACGGTGAACAACACAACACCAAGAGCATATGCCGATTTCATTCTAGTTCTCTGGTGTCTGCCTGAATGACAGCGATTGACCCTGAAGATAGTCACGTCATCAGGCCATTGTCGACCGCCGCCCTCGCAACGTCGCGATCTCCCAGCACACCATGACGCCCGGCGGCCGGGCGTTTGAAGGAGGGATGCACCATGAAGCTCGGTCCCCGCCGCCGGCCGAAGAACACGAAGGGCGCACGGCAAACGAGCGTCGTCGCCGACCTGTTCCTTCGCGATGCCCGAGAGGCGATCGAGCTTCTGCCCAAGGCGTGTCTGGCGGCCTCGAAACCGTGGCGTCGACGGAACGTGCTCGCCGATCGACCGCTTCGAGCGGGCTGCCCGAATCGTCACGTTGAGAACGACCCCGGAGCCCGGGGGCCTTCGAGGAACGCGCTCGTGAGCGCTTCGATTCGGGAGCTCATCCCATCGAGATCAACCGTCCGTTGGCACACGCTCGCGGAGGTGATCGACCATCCTTCGCGGTCGCGCAGGTGCAGCGAGATGGCCAAGACGCGCTCGCCGCAGCCTTCGTCTCGAGCGACGGCGGCAATCTCTCGACGTGGAAGGATCGACGCGTCCGTACGATTCTCGACGCGGCCCGATACGCCACCGTGATCTCGGTGGGGCGCCGGGGCGAGGGCGACGTTCGGCCGCGAGCGCTCGAGGGGGCTCGAGGCAGGCACGAGTTCCTGCAGGAGCCCCTCGCACGAGCTAGACTTCGTGTGCCGCCGGCACCAGGCAGAACGAGGAGCGAAGGATGAGCGTACGACCGATTGTTCAGAGCCTTCTCGACGTTGCCCGGAAAGCCAGCGTGTTCGTAGCGCGCCACCAGGTCACGTGACGCGTGGCTAGACCGCTGCCGACCTCTCGCTAGAGGAGCGGCGCGCGCTTCGAGATCGCCTCCGGGCATGGCTTCGAACGGCCCTGCACCGACGCACCGCTGCGTCCGGAGGTCTCCATGCATTTCCATGTTTCCGAGTCGCTCATTTGTATGGGTTGGAGCGAGGATCTCGCTCGTCGTTGCCAGGAGATCTGGACGGAGCGCACGCCTCCGCCTGGCGCTGCCCCCGCGCGGGTCGTGCGGCAGGACCGCGGATCGCTCGTCGCACGCACGGCGGACGGCCTCGTGGCCGCGCATCTGGCGGGTCGGCTATCGCACGAGGCGATAGGACCGCTCGATCTTCCGACGATCGGCGATTGGATCGTCGTCTCGGCGACCAACCCCGCGATCGTTCATGCCGTCGTCCCGCGGACGTCGCTCCTCGCACGGCGCGCCGCCGGTGGGACGGCGAAGGTGCAACCCCTCGCGGCGAACGTGGACGTGGCGCTCGTGGTGCAGCCGCTCGATCGCGCGCCGTCAACTTGCGCCGGATCGAGCGCACCCTCACGCTCGTTCGCGACGCGGGCGTCACGCCGGTCGTCGTCCTGACGAAGGCCGACGTCGCCCTCGAGCCGACCGCGGCGAAGCGCGCGGCCGGCGTGATCGCCGGAGCGAGCGTCTTCGCGCTCGGCCTGCAAGATCCCCTCGGCGCGCTCTCGCGCGAGTGTCTCGCTCCTGCCCGAACGGCGATCATGCTCGGTCCTTCCGGCGCCGGGAAGTCGACGCTCGCGAACCGTCTTCTTGGCGAGGATCGACTCACGGTCGGCGACGTTCGACGTCGCGATGCGAAGGGACGTCACACGACGACCCACCGCGAGCTCGTCGTCCTCGAAAACGGCGCGCTGCTCATCGACGGTCCGGGCATACGCGAGCTCGGTCTCTGGGCCGACGAAGGGGCCGTCGCCGACACGTTCGAGGAGATCCACCGGCTCGCCCAGGGCTGTCGCTTTCGTGATTGCGAGCACCACGGCGAGCCGGGTTGCGCCGTCCGTGAGGCGCTCGCGCGGGGTGAGCTCGATGCTGGCCGCCTTGGAAGCTTCCAGAAGCTGGCACGCGAGAGCGAGTACGAGGCGAGCCGAACCGACGCGGCGCTCCGTCTCGAACGCCAACGCTCCGCGCGCGCCCTGTCCCGTGCGGCCCGCGCCGCCGTACGCAGGAAGCGAGGCTGCCCCCGCGCGGAGCGCCGCGCCGAGGATCCACGACCGCGCCTTCCGCGTCCGCCGTGCCGCCCGCCCCTCCGTGGGCTTGCCGACGCTCCTCGAAGTTGCCTCGGCCACGTTCCGATCCGGCGGCGCGAGCTCGGCCCGACACCGCGCTCGCCCGGCGGCGCGGGGACGCGTCGTGGTCCCGACCGACGGGCGAAGTGGGACGCGCCCCACGATGGGCGGCCGATCGAAGTTCGGCGCCGGGGCGCGTCCTCGCCGTCGTTGCCGCTCGACCCGATGGGCGAAGCGGCCTCGGCTCGAGCGACGTGGGGTCAGCGCGTGCAGCGGTACTGCTGGCCGAAGCCGTCGTTGCCCGTCGTCTGGAAGTTTGACGTCCAGGTCGCGCCGTTCGCCGAGAGCGCGTGCGGCTTCGGGCAATAGTTGTTGTCGGTCTCCTGAACGACCGCCCCGCTCGCGAACCCCATCGCCTTGCAGAGCGCGTCGCCGGAGTCGATGCCTCCGACGCCGTTGTTGTTGGCCTTCGGCGCGTTGCAGATGCTGCGCGGATGGGCGGCGGAGCAGCACCCGTTCGGAGAGGTCGGCAGCGTGGATCCGCCGGCGTCGTCCGGGTCCACGACCGCGCGCAGCGCTCCCGAGACCGCGCCGAAGAAGATGCCGGTCGGCTCGTCGTCGCAGAAGAACGAGGCGGCGCTGCATCCGTCGCCGGTCGCGCAGCCGATCCAATCGAGCGTGCCGCTCGTGAATCGCGACAGAGAGACGCCCTTCGCGGGGTAACCCCAGACGGGCTCGGTCGTGAGGATGTCCGCGCAGGTCAACACGCACGTGCCGCCGACGCACGACAGGCCGTCGCACGCGTTACCGCAGCGCCCGCAGTTGTCCTTGTCGGTGAGGAGATTCACCTCGCAGCCGTCGTCCGCCTGGACATTGCAGTCTGCATGGTCCGCGGTGCAGACGAACGCGCACGCGCCGTTCGCGCACGCCGCCGTCGCGCTCGCCCGGGCCGGGCACGTCGTGCCGCAGGTGCCGCAGTTCGAGGGGTCGCCGGCCGTGTCGGCGCAGTACGGCGCGCCGTCGTCCGGCGTACACCGCGTGAGCGGGCTGGCGCACGAGGCGGAGCACGCGCCGCCCGAGCACACCTCACCGTCTCCGCAGGAGGTCCCGGCGCTCCCCGCGCCCTCGTCGCAAGGGGCCGTCGCGCCGCAATACTGCCGGTCCGTGTCGGGATCGACGCAGCGCCCGCCGCACAGCACCTGATTCGGCAGACAGCTCGCCTGACACGCGCCACCGGCGCAGACCTGGCCCGCGGTGCACGACGTGCCCGCGCTCCCCGCGTCCTCACCGCAGCCGGACGTCGCGCCGCAGAACTGCCGGCTCGTCAGCGGGTCCACGCATCCACCGTTGCAAGCCACGAGGTCGTTCGCGCACGTGAGCGCGCACGTGCCGTCGCTGCAGACCGTCCCGGAGCCGCAACGGTTCGCGCCGGCGTCGGTTCCACAACCGCCGCAGTTCAGCGCGTCGCTCTTCGTATCGACGCAGCGGTCCCCGCACTTCGACGTGCCTCCGGTGCAGGAGAGCCCGCACGTCCCGCTCGAGCACACCTCACCGGCGGCGCAGGTCTTCCCGCACAGACCGCAGTTCTCGGGGTCGAGGCTCACGTCGACGCAGCGGTCCCCGCACCGGACGGTCCCCGGGCCGCACTGCGTCGTCGGCGCGACGTCGGCGGGCCCACCGTCGCCGAGGGCGGCGTCCGTCGGCGCGACGTCCGGCGCTCCGCCGTCCGGCAGGGCGTCCTCAAGAGGAGTGTCCGCGCTGCTGCACGCCGCTACGAACATCCCCGCACCAAGCACCACGACGGCCGTAACGGATAGGACAAACCTCATGAGCCCTCTTTCGCGACTTCACAGACTCGACGGAGCGCCAGGGTCCACGAGGACTTTGCTCGTGGCGAGACGCGAACCCCGTCGGCGATGGACCGGCGTCGCGGGAAGTGCCAGCCTCATTCAACCAAGAAGAGAGCACGGCCGCGAGCTCTTGTGCACGCCTTAAACTAGGCTACCCGCCGCCCGCGCTCCTTATCGGGAGCCCGGCATGCGCGCGACGCGGTCTCGCTGGATCGGCGCGACGCGTCGAGCCTCGGCCGCCCTTCGGGAGCCCGGCATGCACGCGACGCGATCTCGCCGAGCTCAGCCGTCCTTCGGGAGCCGCGCGCGGCGCCTGACGCGAGGCGGCCGCTCGCTCCGGCCGCGAGGAGCGGTGGTAGTCTGGGCTCTTGCCGCAGAGGTCGCGTCGCTCTCACCGGCTCCACGCCGCGCTCGCGGAGTTCTACGCGCCGGGTCTGGCCGGGGACACGTTCGTGAACCGCGCCTTCACCCTCACCTCGCGCCTCGTGCCCAGCGCGCTGAACAGCCACGGCATCATCGACCCGAAGTCCGGCGTGCTGACCGCCAACTTCGACAGCACGCCGCCCGGCCTCGCGGACGCCTTCGCGGCGTTCGGCCGGCACATGGCCAAGTACGC
Organism: Labilithrix sp.; assembly: GCA_019637105.1. GTDB lineage: Bacteria > Myxococcota_A > Polyangia > Polyangiales > Polyangiaceae > Labilithrix. The sequence continues at coordinate 65,626 of JAHBWF010000017.1, read as the reverse complement.
GCCGTTTCGGTTCGACCCTGCGGTCAACGGCGGCGAGCCCTTCAGCGCGCGCGATTTCTACAGCGGGCCCGCCTTTCGTGACCTCGACATCTATCAGGAGGTCTATCGGCCGATGCGCCTCGTCGATCACTGCTTCGTGCACGTGCCCGCGGGCGGCGGCGCGACCGTGTTCGTCGGGCTCCTTCGCGACGGCCGCCCGTTCGATCGCGGCGAGAAGGAGCTGCTCGCGCTCATCCAACCGCACCTGTCGCACGGACGCAGGATGGCGTTCGCGATCACGGCGGCCGAGAACGCGCCCCTCTCCCCGGAGCTGTTCGCCGGGGTGGGCTTCACGCCCCGCGAGAGCGACGTGCTCTACTGGCTCACGCAGGGCAAATCGAACGACGCGATCGCGAAGATCCTCCGGCTGCGCGCAGATTCGGTGAGCCGGCACCTCCAGAACATCTACGACAAGTTCGGCGTCGAGCAGCGCGTCGCCGCGACGATCCACGCGATCGATCTCGCGCGGAAGGTCCACGCCGAAGCGATCGCCCGGCAAGGCGGCGACGTCTTGCTCACGGTCGCCACGCGGCGAGGGAGGCCGCCACCCTCCGCCTGAAGGCGGCGCCTTCCGCTCCGACCGAAGCCGGCGAAAGCGCCGATCCGCGCCACGCAGAACCCCAAGCGCAACGCAGACGACGTCATGTCGGTCCGCGACGGACTCCGGCGCCGTGTCGCCCCGCGTCCCCACGGCGCGTCGATGGCGATCGCCTGCATGAAGCGCTCTGATTCGAGCGCGGGCACATCCGCGTAGCCGGCGACTCCGGAGTGAGGTCTTCCTGCTCGAGCCATCGGTTCAAGAAGTCCTCGAGCATCGCGCCCGTCGAGGGTCGTCGCCGGCACGCATCGCGACGACGCGCTCCCACGAGCTCGTCTTCTTCACGGGCCGGCCGGAACGAACCAGCGAGATTCGGCGACCTCCTGCTCGGGGCCGCCGGTCGCGCGCGCCATGCGCTCGACGCCAAGCCGCGCGCAGGAAAGCCGGACATTGTTGCATTGACAACTTTATCCGAAGCCGTCATCCTGGTTTGCCGATGCGTGATCAGTTCGACAAGGACGGGATCGTCCTCGAGAACGCGCTCGCCTACTGGGTGAACCGCTTCTACGAGACCACGCGGCGCGCGATGTACCGCGCGTTCCGCGAGCACGGCCACGAGCTGACACCCGAGCAGTGGATGGTCCTCGTCCGCCTGTGGGAGCGAGACGGGCGCACGCAAAGCGAGCTCGCGAGCGTGTGCCATCGCGACGCGCCGACCATGAGCCGGATCGTGGATTCCATGAGCAAAGGGGGCCTGGTCGCGCGGGCCGTCGAGGATGGAGACGCGCGCACGCGTCGCGTCGTGCTCACGTCGAAGGGGCGCGAGGCCAAGAAGACGCTCGTGCCCGTCGTCCGCAAGCTGGTCGCCGAGATCGAGCGGGACGTCCCAGAACGCGACCTCGAGATCACGCGTCGGACGCTGCGCCGGATCGCCGAGCGCCTCGACTGAGGGGAGCGAGGGGCTCGCTCCACCGTCAAGCCGAGACACGAACGTTGCCTTGACCACTACAGGACTGGAGGACATCCGATGATCGCCGACCGTGGATTCCGAGATCTCGACGAGAGCTCCGCTCCGGAAGCAGCGCGCCCCATTCTCGCGGCCACCCGCGCCGAGCTCGGGGTCGTCCCCTCGGTCGTCGCACGCATGATCGCCGCGCCAGCGCTGTTCGAAGCGTTCCGTGCTGCGGTGCAGGCCTTCGATCGGACGTCGCTCTCGCCGGTCGAGCGGGAGGTCGTCATCGTCGTCATCGCACGCGACGTGGGCTGCGAGGTGTGCATCACGATGCACTCTCGCCTCCTCCGTCGGCTCGGACGGCCCGAGCTTGCCGAGAAGCTCGTCGCCGGAGTCTCGCTCGACGACGCACGCCTCGACGCGCTCGCTGCGTTCACCCGGGAGCTCCTCGGGACGCGCGGCGACGTCGGAGCGACGATCTGGGAGGCGTTCCTCGGCGCCGGCTACACGCGAGCGCAGGCGCTGGAGATCGTGATCGGTTGCGGTGCGTACACGATGAGCACGTACGCGAACCGCCTCACCGGTGGCACGCTCGCGGCGGCCGATCCGCACTGACACGGTCGGCTTGCGTGGCGTGCCCGCCCCTCGAGCTCTCCACTTCGCCACCGCGGCGGCGTCCCGACGAACGCGTAGGATGGCGAGCGCTGGAAGGCCGCACGAGGGAGAGCTGGAACCTCGCGACGCGCAAGCGACGACGCCCACGAGGGCTACCAGGCCGCGTTCCTGCGAGCCGGCGGCGACACGCTCCCCCCTGAGGAGCTCTCGCTGCCGGGGCGGCCCGCGGGCGGACGCCTGGGCGCGAGGGTGCGTCGCGTGCTCGTGCCGGGAGGGCGCACCGTCTACGTGGATGCCACGCGAACGTGACCTGTGACGGCGCATCCGGCGCCGCCGTCTGCTCATGCAAGCCGGGGTTCCGCGGCGGCCTCGCGTGCCGCCAGCGCCGCCGGCAGATCTCGTCGCTCGTCGCCTCCTGCTCGCAAGGAATGCGACGAGGAGCGCGGAGATCCGCGCGCGCCTCGCCGTCCTCCAAATGACCATAGAGCGATCGCGCTCGATCGATACCTTCGCTGAGGCGACTGTCGCGCGGCTTTGCGTGCAACTTCAGGAGGTAGCGACATGCTTCGTAGAGTGGGCTTAGGGTCGAGCGTCATCGTGTGTCTGGCCGTTTTCGCGGCGTGTTCGAGCGCGTCCACCGACGCCGACAAGACGCCGTCCGACGGTGGCGGCCCCGACGGAGGCGATCCGGGCATCGACGGAGGTCCGAACCCCGACGACGGAGGGGACCCGGTCCCCGACGGCGGGACCGGCAAGCCGATCACGAGCTGCACGGTGGCGACGCTCTGGGCCGGCAACCCGACGTACGACGCGCCCGATCCGAGCACGCGTCCCGCCGACGGCACCGGCATCCTCGAAGACCCTCCGTTTCAGTGGGGCAACCTCACGTTCGTCGGCGACATGCTCTACACGCGCGACACGGGCGAGATCTGGTCGGTCGACACGTCCGTGGCGTCTCCCGTCGAGCGCCGCTTGATCGGCATGAACGGCGGCAACGAGGTCACCATCAAGTTCGGCAAGTGCTCGGAGGCGCGCCTCGGCGCCATCCAAGGGATCGCCGATCTCCCCGATGGATCGCTCGTCGCGGCCGACGCGTTCGCGAACTCCATCGTCCACATCGCGAACCCGACGGACGCCGCCACGTGCACCGTCGAATCTTGGGCGGGCACGAACGCCGACACGACGTTCTCGGGGACGAGCTATCCGAACCTCGGCGACGTCGACGGCCCCATCGGCACGTCACGGATCGGATATCCGACCGCGATCACGACCGACGGCGCCGGGATCGTGTTCTTCTATGACGGCCAAGCGCGCAAGTTCAAGAAGATCGCGAACGACGCGAACCACACCGTGTCGACGATCGGTGCGATGCCGGACGGACTCGACATCAGCTATGGCATGGTTCACATCGGCAGTACGGTCTACGCCCTCGGCTATGGCGGCAGCACGACGAACATCTACAAGATCGAGGGGACCGCGATCACCAAGGTCGCCGGCGGCGATCCGAGCGCGTGGGAGGGCCTCGAGACGACGCCTCAGCTCGGCGGCATCGCGACCGACGGGACGAACCTGATCGTCGCGGGACAAGGGTTCGTCTGGCTCGTCAGCACGACGGGGACGATCAAACACATCGCGGGCAGCGGTGAGCGCATCGACGTCGTCAAGCCAGGATACGATCCGAAGGCGCCGCATCCGGCGCTCGAGGTGACGTTGAAGCCTCGAGCCGGCGCGAGCTCCGCGGCGGTCGGCTCGCCCGACTACCTCGGCTTCAAGGACGGCGCGATCTACTATCGTGGACACGGCGTGAGCACGGCGTCCTACGTCGAGAAGATCTCTTGCAACTAAGCTGAGGCGACTCCTCTTCGATGGGTCCTCGTATTCGGGCGCGAGGCGACGACGTCTCGCGCCCGAACGCCTCTCGGGATCGCGATCGCCCTTGGCCTCGCGAGCGGAGGTCGGCGCTCCGGGCCGAGTCCCCCGGAGGCCGTCGTCGCCGGCCGCGTCACGTTCTCGAGCGCCCGACGGCCCGACTCCATCAAGCGTCCATCGGAATGGCCCTGCGTCGGACGGAAGAGGCGGTCGACCGAGACGCGGCCTCCCTATCGTGAGGTCGTCGGGACGAGAGCCGCGATAGACTGTCGAGCGTGGTCGGAGGTCACCGGGAGCGCGCGGCGAGGATCCGCGCGGACATCGAGCGTGGGCGGCACGATCCGGCGTCGTTTCGCGCCGCGCTCCTGAGCGTCCCTCCGGGCGAGCGCGACGACTGGGTGGATCGGGTGCTCGGGCTCGGCGAGCTGCCCGACGACGACCCCGAGCTCCCCGCGGGATGTGTTCCGTACCTGCCTTGCTCGGTCGACGCCCTCCTGCGGGTGATCGAGCAGGCGCGCGTTCGTGCTTCCGACGTCTTCGTCGACGTCGGCTCGGGCCTGGGACGGGCCGCGGCGTTGGTGCACCTTCTCACCGGGGCGTCGGTGATCGGTCTGGAGATCCAGCCGCGGCTGGTCCTCGCGGCGCGCGACCTCGCAGCGCGCCTGCTCCTTTCGCGTGCGTCGTACGTCGAGGGTGACGCGGCCAAGCTCGCCGGCTTCATCACCATCGGATCGATCTTCTTCCTCTATTGCCCCTTCAGCGGGGACCGTCTGGCGAAGGTCGTGGCCGACCTCGAGTCGATCGCGCGCACCCGGACCATCCGCGTCTGCTGCGTCGATCTGCCGATGCCGGCGTGTCCCTGGCTCGTCCCCGAGCCTCCGATCGCGCCGGATCTCGCGGTCTACCGAAGCACCCTCTGCGAGGAGCCGTTTCGCCGGGAGGGCACCGTGAGCCGAGTCGTCCGGTCGTGAACGACGTCGACGCGTGATCCTCACCGGGCGCCACGATCGTCCATCCGTCCGTCCGCGTCGACGCGCCGTCGTCGCCCCCTTCGAGCGCGAGCGGCGCCGAGCTCGGGACGAACGCTCGACGTCGTTCGCGCGAAAGACTCTCGTCCTGCGGGACGATCTCGGTCTCACGGGACGCCCTCGAGCGAAAACAGGCGGTCGGGCACGCGGGGCTCCCCGGACGCGAGCCTCGTCTCTCTCGAGACCGGGCGATCGGACGCCGAAGCGGGAGGCCGCGCCGCACCTTCGCGGCGACGGGTCGAAGGTGCCGGCGGTTCGCCGGCGAGTCGCTCACCGAGGGCGCGCGTCGTCCGTCGCGCCGCCGCCTCGCGGCAGGCGAGCGCGACGCGAGTGCCCTCGTGCGCGCGATGTCGGACGCGCGCGCTCGAGCTCGGCCGCGACGCGCGCTCGAGCTCGACCACGAAGGGCGGCGCGGCGCGCAAAGGCGTTGGGTTCCGCTCTTCTCGTCCTTGCGTCGACCGCGTGGACCTCGTCATCGAACGACGGCGTGCCGGCGCCGTGTCGCGCCTCGAGGTGTAACCCTCGGCCTCCGTCGACCGTCAGCACCCATGAACCCACGACGGACTTATCGTCCAGGAGGAGACACCATGAGCGAAGCGAAATCCTGCGTCTGCAAGAGCTGCGGACCGTCCTGCAAGTGCGGTAGCCAGGCGCCGAAGAACGGCGAGTGCTGCTGCGGCCCCGTTTGCACGTGTGGCCCCGATTGCCGCTGCCCCGCCTCGTGCGGCTGTGCTACGGCGAAGAAGAAGTGACGCATGTCCTCGCCCGCGAGGAGCTCCACGCCGCCCGCGTCCGAGGCCGCGCCGGTCTCGGGCAGGGCGCTCGCGCGCGAGCTCCTCGTGATGCTCGGGGAGCGGCGCGCCGAGCTCCTCGCTTTCGTGAAGAAGCGCGTTCGGTCGGGAGCGGACGCCGAAGACCTGCTTCAGCAGGCGCTCGTCCGCGCCGCGGAGAAGCTCGACGGCCTTCGCGCGAACGACCGCGTCGAGGCGTGGTTCTACCGCGTGCTCCGAAACACGATCGCCGATCACCACGCGGCGTGGGCGATCCGCGAGGCCAAGCTCGAGCTGCTCGCGCGCGAGGCCAGCGAGGCTCCGCCGGAAGAGGCGGCCGTCTGCGCGTGCAGCATGGGGATGCTCGACGATCTCCGTCCGGAGTACGCCGCGATCCTTCGGCGGATCGACGTCGACGGAGAGTCCACCGCCGAGGCGGCCACGCACCTCGGCATCTCCGTCGGAAACGCGAAGGTCCGACTCCATCGCGCGCGCAAGGCGCTTCGGGAGGAGCTCCTCGCGCGCTGTGGCACGGACTCCGTCCGCGCCTGCCGCGACTGCTCCTGCGACGACGACGCGTCGACGTCCATCTCCGTTCAGGGCTGAATTTCGGGCGCGCATGCCCGCCTCGGACGAACCCGGCCCCGCCTCGACGCACGACGCGCGAGCGAACGGCCCGACACCTCGTTCGAGGCGCGGCGCGGCCACGAATCGAGGTGCGCCTCCCGAGGCGGCGGCGAGGGCCGAGCGCGGCGGCGGAGACGCCCGCCCCCGAAGGTCCCTCCTCGAGCACGGCGAAGACCGGCCCATGCCCAGCCCCGCGAAATGACCAAAATAATGCGCCATTTCAGTCACTTATGAAAACACTGCTCGCACCACGACGCCCGCGCCGCCGCGTGTCCGCGCGCGTCGGGAGGGCACGCGGCCCTTGCCTCGGCGGACGCGAGCGTCTAGAAGTCTAGTTGCGAATTATCCGCAACTAGGAATCATGCGTAAGTCAGAGCACGGCGCGCGACGACTGGAGCACATCGAGACGGTCGTCCGTGAGGCCGGGATCAAGCTGACCCATCAGCGCCTCGAGATCTTTCGGGAGCTCGCGCACACGGAGGAGCACCCGGACGCGGAGACCATCTTCCGCGCGGTGCAGCGACGCATGCCGACGGTCTCGCTCGACACGGTCTACCGGACCTTGTGGATGCTCCGTGACCTCGGGCTCGTGACGACGCTCGGCCTCCACGGGGACAGCGTGCGGTTCGACGTGAACCTCCATCGGCATCACCACTACGTCTGCGTGCGCTGCGGGGCGATCCACGACTTCGAGAGCATGGATCTCAACGGCCTCCACGTGCCCGAGAGCGTGAAGGAGCTCGGCAGCGTCGTGCACGCGCAGGTCGAGGTGCGGGGGATCTGCGCCCGCTGTCAGAGCGTGGACGCGCCGCCGAAGAAGCCGCGGGCCAAGCCCGGCGCCACGCGAGCGCCGCGCGCGGCGTCACCTCGGAGGACATGACGGCACCACCTCTTTCGTCGGCGGGGTCGGGGTCGACCTCGTCGTCGTTCGCGCGCGTCGCGGACGCACCCGAATTTCGACAACCCAGGATTCGAACCGCGTTCGAATCCCTCGTAAGGAGAAGATCATGATCGTCATGACGAGGGGATACGTGAGGAAGGGCATGCTGTTGGCCGTCGCCGCCTGCACCGTGACCGGCTGCGCCGGATCGGGGCAGCGTCCGGCCGCGAACGCGGCCTCGGGCGGCGGCTCGGCGGTCGCGCGGGTGGAGCCGAAGACGGACCCGCCCAAGGAGGACGCGCGCACGGCGGTCGCCACCAACCAGTTCTGGTGGCCCGAGCGCCTCGATCTCTCGCCGCTCCGCCAGCACGGGACGGAGTCCGATCCCATGGGGAAGGACTTCAAGTACGCCGAGGCGTTCAGCAAGCTCGACCTCAAGGCGGTGAAGAAGGACATCGAGCAGGTCCTCAGCAAGTCGCAGGCCTGGTGGCCGGCGGACTACGGTCACTACGGCCCGTTCTTCATCCGCATGGCGTGGCACAGCGCCGGCACCTACCGCATCAGCGACGGACGCGGCGGCGCGGGCGGCGGCCAGCAGCGGTTCGAGCCGCTGAACAGCTGGCCCGACAACGCGAACCTCGACAAGGCGCGTCGCCTGCTCTGGCCGGTGAAGCAGAAGTACGGAAAGAGCCTCTCCTGGGCGGACCTCATGGTCCTCACCGGCAACGTGTCGCTCGAGTCCATGGGCTTCAAGACCTACGGCTTCGCCGGCGGCCGGCGCGACCAGTGGGAAGCCGACATGGTCTACTGGGGACCGGAGAAGAAGTGGCTCGCGAACGAGCGGCACGGGGCGGACGGCAAGCTCGCGAAGCCGCTCGCCGCGGTGCAGATGGGGCTGATCTACGTCAACCCCGAGGGCCCGAACGGCAACCCCGATCCCATCGCCGCGGCGAAGGACATCCGCGAGGCGTTCGGCCAGATGGCGATGAACGACGAGGAGACGGTGGCGCTCGTCGCCGGCGGCCACAGCTTCGGAAAGGCCCACGGCGCGCACGATCCGGCCAAGTGCGTCGGCGCCGCGCCCGCCGGCGCGCACCTCGAGGAGCAGGGCCTCGGCTGGACCAGCAACTGCGGCACGGGCAGCGGGAAGGACGCGATCACGAGCGGTCTCGAGGGCGCGTGGACGTCGACCCCGGCGGCCTTCTCCATGGACTACCTCTCGAACCTCTTCAAGTTCGATTGGGAGCAGACGAAGAGCCCGGCCGGCGCCACCCAGTGGATCCCGAAGGGCGGCAAGGGCGCGGGCACGGTGCCGGACGCACACGATCGCAGCAAGAGCCACGCGCCGATCATGTTCACGACGGATCTCGCGCTGAAGTTCGACCCGAGCTACCAGAAGATCTCGAAGCGCTTCCTCGAGAACCCCAAGGAGTTCGAGGCCGCGTTCGCGAAGGCGTGGTTCAAGCTCACGCACCGCGACATGGGCCCCCGCGCGCGCTACCTCGGCGCCGAGGTCCCCAAGGACGCGCTCCCCTGGCAGGATCCCATCCCCGCCGTGAACCACAAGCTGGTCGGCGACGCCGACGTCAAGGCGCTGAAGAAGAAGGTCCTCGCGTCCGGGCTCACCGTGGGTGAGCTGGTGCGGACGGCGTGGGCCTCCGCCAGCACCTTCCGCGGCTCCGACAAGCGCGGCGGAGCGAACGGCGCGCGCGTCCGCCTCGCGCCGCAGAAGGACTGGGCCGCGAACAACCCCGAGGAGCTGAGCAAGGTCCTGACGAAGCTCGAGGAGATCCAGAAAGACTTCAACAAGCGGGCCGACGGGGTGAAGATCTCCCTCGCCGATCTCATCGTCCTCGGGGGCGCCGCCGGCGTCGAGCAGGCGGCGAAGGCGGGCGGGCTCGACACCACGGTGCCGTTCACGCCGGGTCGGATGGACGCCACGGCGGAGCAGACCGACGCCGCGTCCTTCGACGTGCTCGAGCCCAAGGCCGACGGCTTCCGCAACTACTACGGCAAGGGCAACTACCTGCCGCCGCTGGAGATGCTCGTCGAGCGGGCCAACCTGCTCACGCTCTCGGTGCCGGAGATGACGGCGCTCGTCGGCGGCCTGCGCGCCCTCGACGCCAACGCCGAGCGCTCCAAGCACGGCGTGTTCACGAGCCGCCCGGGCACGCTGTCGAACGACTTCTTCGTCAACCTGCTCGACATGTCGACGAAGTGGCAGAAGGCGTCCAACGCCGAGGGCATCTACGAGGGCGTCGATCGCGCGACGGGCAAGGTGAAGTGGACCGCCACCCCCGTCGACCTCGTGTTCGGCTCGCACTCCGAGCTCCGCGCCGTGGCCGAGGTGTACGCGGCCGCGGACGGCAAGCAGAAGTTCGCGCAGGACTTCGTGAAGGCGTGGAACAAGGTCATGACGGCCGACCGCTTCGACGTCGCCGCGCCTTAGCTCGAAGCTCCCGCCCGCGAGGCCTCGCCGCTCTCGGCGAGGCCTCCCGGCGAGAGCGCTCGGGCCGCGGGCGCTTCAGGTCGAGCCGTCCTCGAGCGTCTTCATCCGCCGCCGGAGCGCCCGCGCGGCGCGGGCGTTCCATCGAGCGACGAGGACGAAGACCCCCGCGGTCACGCCGAAGAGGACGACCGCGAGCACGATCCCGCCCGTCGGATCGGGCCTCGCGAACGCGGCGCGGAGCGAGCCCGCGTAGATCGCGACGACGCTCGGCGCGAACGGCGCGAGGTACCAGAGCCAGACGCGCTCGAGCAGGCGCGCCTGACGCTCGAGCTCGGCGCGCTCGAACGCGATCACCTCGTGCGCGGGCGCGTCGGGCGGAGGCGGCGACGCGTTCCGTCCACGCAGCGCGATGGTCGCCGTCACGACGAGCGCGCCGGCGGTCAGCGCGACGCCGCCGAACCAGCCGAACGACGACGACGCGCGCCAGGCGATCCCGACGCCGCCGAGCGCGACGGCGGCGCCGGCGGCGAGCTCGCGGGCGTTCCGCCAGCGGACGGTGCGCGCGAAGCGAGCCGCGCGCGCGCGGACGGCGACCGGATCGACGTCGTCGAACGACGAGGTCGGCTCGTCCTGCCGCCACTCCGCGCCGAGCGCGTCCCAACCTTCGGGGCCTTCGGGTCGGTCACTCATGTCGATTCCTCGCTCGCGAGGGCCTTCCGCAGCCGCGAGAGCCGCGTCGTGACGTTGGTGGGGGTGAGTCCGGTGATCGCCGCGATCTCCGCGGTGGTGCACCCTTCGAGGGCGAGCAGCGCGAGCTGACGGCTCGGGAGATCGAGCGCGCGGACGCGACGCTCGAGCCGGCGGACGGCCTCGCGCTCGCCCGCGACCTCGTCGGGGCCGCGCTGCGGCTCCGGCTCGGGCGCGTCCGCGTCGCGGCGCGTGCGGATCGCCCGCGCGACGTACGTGGCCGCGACGTTGTGCGCGATGCGGTAGACCCACGTGCGCTCCGAGCTCTCGCCGCGGAAGCTCCCGTGGGCTCGCCAGAGCGCGACGAGGATCTCTTGCTCGAGATCGCGGCGCGCCTCCGGCGACGCCTCGTAGTGCTTCGCGAGACGCGCGAGCGCCGCGGCGTTGCGCGACGCGAGCGCTCGAAACGTCTCGTCGTCGGATGGCGTGAGGCCCACGGTCGAGATCCTCCGTGTGAGCTCAATCGCGGGCGGCGGCCGCCCTCGCCGCGCCGAGATGACGGACGATCGCGCCGGTCGCGACGGGTTCGCCGTCGACGACGTCGGCTCCGCCGAGCGGCATCGCCGCGCCGTCGTGATCGCGGAAGAAGAGGGGCAGCCCTTCGGAGAAGTTGACGGGCCGACCTCGAGGGTCCTGGCGCTGAGCATGGATGTGCACGTGCGGCTCGCTCGTGTTGCCGGAGTTACCACACGCGCCGATCGGCGCGCCCTCCTCGATCGCCTCGCCTTCGCGCGCGACGACGCTCCCCTTCTGCAGGTGCGCGATGAGCAGGAACCCGCCCGCGGGGAGCGCGATCGCGACGTGGTTGCCGAGCGGAGCGCGGAGCTCGTTCGAGGGCTTGCCGGGCACGTGATCGACCTCGCCGTCGTGGGCGAGGTGCACCGTCCCCGAGACCGGCGCGACGACCGTCGTTCCCCAGCAGCCGTAGTCCTCGAGCCGCTCGGAGCCCGTGAGCGCCGGCTCGACGACGAGATCGTACGCCCAGCGCTGGTCCGGCATCGTCGCGTGGTGGTTGTGCTCGAGGTCGTCGCCGCCCCAGAGCACGCGCATCGACGCGTCGGTGGGGAGCCGCACCGTCGCCGAGGGGCTCGTCGACGCGAGCCGGTAGGGATACGCGAGCGTCCCCTTCCCGACGAGCCAGCCGGCGGGCCAGAGGCCGACGAGGCCGAGGGCGAGCGTGACCGCGAGCCGCGCCGCGCCGCGCCGCGTCCAGATCGCGTGCGCGACCGTCCCGACCACGAGCGCGAGGGCCGCGAGCGGGACGAGCGTCTGGAGCGCGAGCCACCCGAAGACGCTGCGAAGCCCTCCGCCGAGGAAGATCGCCCAGGTGCTCGCCCCGCCGAGGGTGACGACCGCGAGGGGGAGCCAGGCGAGGACCGGGCGGCGAGGCGCGGATGTTCCGTTCATGCCCAGGTAGTCGCGCTGCGCGGGCTCTCGTCACAGGGGGCGCGCCGCTTTCTCGACCGCTCGCGCTCCGCCGCGCGCGGCGGCCCGCGGTGGCCTCGCCGCGCGGGTGGACGCCCGCGCGAGCTTCGAGCCGGCGCGCGGAGATCATCCTGGATCGCGGCGGGCGTCGGGGCGGGGCACGCGGGGCCACTGGTGCGACGGCGCCCCCGGAGAAAACCGCGGAGAACGGAGGCGGATCATCCCTGCGGGACGGCGGCGGACGGGCGGCACACACCTTGCGGAAAGAGCGCACATGGCTCGCCACTCGCTCCTCCACGCTCTCGGATTCGCCCTCGTTACGCTCTCCGCCTGCGCCGCGCCCCTCGACGACGGCGAGACCGGGACGGAGGCGGCGCTCTCGGGCCGCGTCGCCGAAGGGACCGTGGTCGAGACGACGACCTCGCTCCGGATCCGCCGCACCCCCTCGACCGAGAGCTCGTCGAACATCCTCGGCCTCCTCCCGGTCGGAACGGAGGTCCGCGTCATGGAGTCGTTGCCGACCAACGGCTTCTACAAGGTCGAGATCCTCGACGACGCCCTCGCGCGCAAGATCAAGCAGCGCAGCGGCTGGGTCTTCGGCGAGTACCTCACCGGCGAGGGCGAGGAGCCCGATCTCCCCGCGGAGAACGAGGTCGAGGAAGAGGACCAGGATCAGGGCGGAGACGCGACGCCGGAGCCGGCGCGCGAGCTCAAGGCGCGCTTCGTCTCGAAGAACTGCGTCCCGTTGAAGGACGATCAGAACCAGTACATGCGCCCGACGATCGACGAGTTCGTGATCAACGGGAACGGCAACGTCACCCACGCCGCGCTCGGCATCAACTCCGACGAGCTGCCCTACGGGACGCTCCTCCGGATCCCGGAGATCGACCAAAAGCAAGCGGTCGCGAACAAGGGGCGGAGCGTGCTGTTCAAGGTCGTGAAGACCGGAGACGCGCCCGCGTCCGAGCCGCTGACGGTGACCCTCTGCACGATGGCGAGCGGCCTCCTCCCGCCGGCCGGCAGCGAGATCACCCTCCGGATCGTCTCGGAGTAGCCTCCAGGCCGAGCTCGCGGAGGACGTTCCTCCCGCGCGCGCGAGGCGTCGCCCGCCGGGGCGCCCTCCCCTCCGCGGCGCTGCCGGACGACCTCCGCGCGACCGGTGCGTCGCGCGGCCGTCACCGCTTGGGCACGAGCTCGAGGAGCTCGCCGTTGCTCTCGTCGGTCAGGACGTAGACCGAGCCGGTCGGCCCGACGCGGACGTCGCGGACGCGTCCGCGATCCACGAGCAGGCGCTCCTCGCCGACCACGCGCTCGCCGTCGAGCGTCAGCCGGACGAGGTGCTTGCCGGCGAGCGAGCCGACGAACAGGCTCCCCTTCCACGCGGGGAAGAGGTCGGCGTCGTAGAAGGCGGCCCCCGACGGCGCGATCACCGGATCCCAGTAGTAGAGCGGCTGCTCCATCCCCTCCTTCTGGGTCAGCCCGTCGCCGATCTTGTCGCCGCGATACTCGATGCCGTACGAAATCGTCGGCCACCCGTAGTCGCGCCCGCGTCGCGCGACGTTGATCTCGTCGCCGCCGCGCGGGCCGTGATCGACGATCCAGAGCTCCTTGGTCGTCGGGTGCAGCGCCGCCGCCTGGACGTTGCGATGCCCGATCGACCAGATCTCGGGGAGCGCCCCCTCGCGCCCGACGAACGGGTTGTCCGCCGCCGGCGCGCCGTCCGGCCGTAGGCGCACGATCTTCCCGAACGCGCTGTCGAGGCGCTGCGCCTGCCGCCGGCCCTCGAGATCGGAGCGCTCGCCGAGCGTCACGAAGAGGTCGCCGTCGGGGGCGAACACGATCCGCGAGCCGAAGTGCTTGGAAGAGTCGAGCGTCGGCGTCATCCGCCAGATCGTCTCCACGCCCTCGAGGCGGGGCGTACCGTCGAGCGAGAGTCGCCCGCGCGCCAGCGCCGTGCCGTTGCCCCCCTCGCGCGGCTCCGAGTACGTAAGGTACACGGTGCCGTCCTGCGCGAAGGTCGGCGCGAGCGCGACGTCGAGGAGACCGCCCTGATCCGCGTTCGCGACGCGCGGCACCCCGGCGAGCGGCTCGGAGCGCGCGCCGTCCGGCGCGATGACGCGGAGGCGGCCGGGCCGCTCCGTCACGAGCAGGCGCCCGCCCGGCAAGAAGGCGAGCGACCACGGATGCTCGAGCTCGCGCGCGACGACCCGCACGTCGAACGCCACGCCCTCGGTCCGGTACGGCGCGCGGGTCTGCCCCTCGAACGCCGGCCGTTGATCCGGCGCGTTCGCCGCGCGCGTCTCGACCGGCTGCCCGGGCACCTGCTGCCCCTTGCCGGACGCCGGCTTGTTGCATCCCGCCGAGACGACGGCGAGGGTGACGAGCGCTTCAGGCAGGAGTCGCGGCGGGCGCATGTACGCAGGCTGGATCCGATCGCACCGCGCCGCCTCCGAAAAGTAAGGCGCCCGACGTGGTTCCTTTCCGCAGCGACGAGCCACCGCGCGCTCTGGCTGGGCTCGGTCGCGGCGAGCCCGCCGCCTCCACGAGCCGCCGCGCTCGCGGCTGCGCGCCGAAGCGCGCTCGCCGCGAGGACCTCAGTCCGTGAGCTTGTCGTTGCCCGTCGAGAGGTCCGCGTCGCGCGCGGCGAGCCCGAGGACGGCGATCGGCCCGGGCGCGCCGCCCACGGAGATCCGCCGTACCGTCGCGCCCGCGCTCGTGTCGACCTCGAGGAGCTCGCCGCTCGCGGGCGACGTGATCCACGCTCGACCGGGCGTCGCGGCCAGGCGCGGGCGCTCGGGATCCGAGCACGCGAAGGCGGGCACCGCCGCGACGGTCGTGCGACGCTCGTCGCTCGCCAGCGCGAAGCGCTCGACGTTCCCCGCGCTGGTCAGGACGACGCCGCGCGGCGTCGTGCCGATCTCGAGGACCGCGTCGCACGCCTCTCCCTCGAGCGGGAGCGCGCGCGCGACGCGCGTCGCGAGCTCGAGCGCGAAGACGCGCCCCGCGGGATCGCGACCGAGGAGGAACGGCTGCTCCGCGAGGGCGGCGAGCTCGTACGGCTTCATGCCGTCGGGCAACGCTACGGGCGCGCCGGCGACTCGGTCCGGACCGAGCAGCACGACGCCGTCGCGGCACGCGAACGCGACGACGGCTCCGGAGCTCGCCGCGCTCGTCATCTCCGGGCACTCGACCAAGGGCTGCGGCGCGCTCCCCGCCACGACGAGGTCCGCCCCGCCCGCCACGGGGCCGCCGCTCGCCTGGGGTCGGCTCACGAGGTACCCGCCCCCGAAGGGGATCGTGAACCCTCGGTGCGGCGTGGGCGCGGCGACGTCCACGGGGACGCGCGTCCCCTGGACCCACGGCTCCTCCGTGAGGGCGAGCGCCGCCGCCGCTCCGCCTGCCCCCGCCGGATCTCCCTCGAAGAAGATCCCCCACTGGCCGTCCGCGAACGTGGAGGCGGCCGCCCCCGCCCCGGGCACGGGATCCCCGAGCACCTCGGGCGGCGACTTGAAGATGTGGATGTGGTCCTTGTGAGGGATCACCGCGACGCCGCCGCCGAGGACGCGCACCCCGCCGCCGTCCTTCGGGACGGCGAGCGCCGTGTCGCCCGATTGCGATCCGACGAGGGAAGCCGCCGGGGCGTCGATCGTCAAACGCCCTACGACCTCGCGATCGGCGACGTCGTAGAAGGCGATCGTCGGCGCGCGCAGATCGGCGACGGCGACACGAACGCGTAAGCGGGAGACGTGGGGCTTCTCCGCCGGAGCGCTCGAAGCGTCGTCACTGCATCCGTCGAGGGCGAGGGCACCCAGGAGGGCCAGCCTGGCGAGGCGTCGGTTCACGGTGAGGCTTTACGACAAGATGGTCGCAAATGCAATACGGTAACGAGTACACTCTCGACCCATGGCCCCGCCGAGCCCGCCGCGCCCGCCGACGTTCGTGCGGGCGATCGCGCTCTTCGCCGCGGTCGCCTGCGTCGTCCTCCGGGCCGCGCCCGCGCGCGCTCAGAGCAATCGACCTGCATCTGGACAGGCTGGCGCCGGGCCGGTGAGCTCGGCGCCGGCAGGGTCGGCGTCGGCTCCCGCCGCCGAGGCGTCGCCCGGCGAGGTGAAGGTCGTCGGGAGCAAGCGGGTCGAGCCGACGGCGGCGAGCGACATGGACATCCGGATCGGTCAGCTCGGCGACGTGCCGCGGCGCAACGCCGAGCAGCTCCTCACGCTCGCCCCCGGCCTCTTCCTCTCCAACCCGTCCGGGGAAGGCCACGCGTCGACCATCTTCCTCCGCGGCTTCGACGCCGGAGAGGGCCAGGACATCGAGATGCGGCTCGAGGGCGCCCCGATCAACGAGCCCTCGAACGCCCACGCGCACGGCTACGCGGACACCCACTTCATCATCCCCGAGCTCGTCGATCGGCTCCGCGTCGTCGAGGGCCCCTTCGATCCTCGTCAGGGCGACTTCGCCGTCGCGGGCAGCGTCGACTACCGGCTCGGGCTCGAGCACCGCGGCGTGACGGCGCGGGGCGCCTACGGTTCGTTCGACACCCGCCGCCTCGTCGCGCTCTGGGGGCCCGCCGGGACGTCCCGGCGCACGTTCGCCGGCGTCGACTTCGTCCAGGGAGAAGGCTTCGGCACGAACCGAGCCCACGCGTCGACCCGCGCGATGGCCCAGTACGAGCGCTCCCTCGGGCAGGGGGTCACCGCGACGCTCCTCGCGACGTCGTACGCGGGGCGCTTCGACACGGCGGGGGTGATCCGGCAGGACGACTACGCGGCGCGGCGCCTCTCCCTCTGCCCGGCCGCGGAGGAGGACCAGTTCTTCTGCCTCTACGATCGGAACCAGGGCGGCGGCGTCGCGCGCCACGGCCTCTCTCTCCGGCTCGAGAAGCGCGGCCCCTCCGATCGGATCGAGCAGCAGGTCTTCGCGACGGTCCGGCAGCTCCGCGTGCGGCAGAACCTGACGGGGTTCGTCGGCGACGTGAGCCCCCTGGGAGAGCCGCAGCGCGGGGACGGGCTCGAGCAGTCCTACGGCGCGACGACGGTGGGCGGACGCGGCGCCTACGCCCGACGCGTCGACGCGCTCGGACGTCGTCACGAGGTCGAGGTCGGCTACTACGCGCGCTTCGACGACGCCGACTCGGCGGCGAGGAGGCTGCGGTTCGCCGACGGCGTCCCTTACCGCGTCGACCTCGACAACCACCTCCGGATCACCAACGTCGCCTTCTACGCGGCGGGCCGCTTCGTGGCGCTCCCGAGGCTCACCCTCCGGGGGGGCCTGCGGCTCGATACGTTCGCCTTCTCCGTCGTCGATCGGAACCGTCCGGCCGTCGACCGATCGGGCGACCGCCTCACGTCGGAGGCCGTCGAAGCGTTCGGCGTCGCCGCTGCGCCCAAGCTCTCCGCCGACGTGACCGTCCACCGGCGGCTCCGCTGGATCACGAGCCTCGGCGTCGGGACCCGTTCGAGCGACGCGCAGGCCCTGTCGCAAGGAGAGTTCGCTCCCTTCGCGCGCGTGCGCGCCGTGGAGAGCGGCCTCGTGAGCAACGTCGTGGAGAGCGGGTACTTCGCCCTCGACGCGAGGACCGTCGCCTTCCACACGCGCGTCGAACGCGACCTCGTCTTCGACGAAACGGCCGGCCGCAACACTCCGATCGGCGCGTCGAACCGCTTCGGCGCCCTCGGGGCCGCGCGCGTCACGACGCCCTTCGGGCTCGACACGCAGACGAGCATCACCTACGCGGAGGCGTACCTGCCCCCTCCGGGCGCCTCCGAGCTCGACCTCACCGCCGGGCCTCGACTCCCCTACGTCCCGCGGTGGGTCGCGCGCGTCGACGCGTCGCTCCGGCGCTCGTTTCGCGCGTTCGGCGAGACCTTCCGCTACAACGTCGCGAGCGGCTTCACGTACGTGGCGCCGAGACCGCTGCCGTTCGGGCAGCTCGGCCCCGCGTACGGCACGTTCGACGCCGCCGTCCGACTTCGTTACCGGATGGTCGAGCTCGGCCTCGAGGCCGCCAACCTCTTCGATCGACGCAACAAGCTCGCGGTCTACAACTACGCGTCGAACTTCCGCGGCCCCTCGGCGTTTCCCTCCCTCGTGAGCCAGCAGCACTTCGCGGCCGGACCGCCGCAGACGCTCATGGCGACGTGCACGTTCTATTTCGACGCGAAGGAAGAGGAGGAGGACCGCTTATGACTCGACGCCGTCGCGCGCTCGGCGCGCTCACCGCCTCCGTGGCCCTCCTCGCAGCGTGGGCGTGCGAGCCAGGGACGGGCGGACGACGCGCCATGTTCGATCTCTCCGTCGAGCCGGCGCCCGCGCCGCGCGCCTTCCGCACCGCCCTCGGCTGGGACGTGACGCTGGAGGAGGCGTGCGTCTCCGTCGGCCCCATCTACCTCTACGCCGAGGCCGGGCTCTCGGCCTCGGTGCGCCGCGCCTACGACTGGCTCCTCCCCTCCGCCCACGCCCACCCGGGCGTCGACCACTTCAACGGCGGCGAAGTCCGCGGCGAGTGGCTCGAGCAGCTCGCCCTCGACCTGACGTCCGGAGAGCGCGTCGACCTCGGCGCGCGCGAGGGGATCGCGGGAGAGGCCAGGTCCGTCACCATCGGCCTCCATCCGCCGCGCGCCTCGGCGCTCGGAGCGACGACGTGCCTCCGCGGTCATCAGGCGTACGTCGTCGGCGTCGCCGCGCGGGGGGCCGAGGCCGTACGCTTCGAGGGCGGGCTCGACATCGAGGCGGTGGGGACCAAACGCCGCATTCAGATCTCGGCCGACGTCGTGATCGACGACCAGCGCCGGCTCCTCGTCACCGTGGACCCGCGGCCGTGGTTCGACCAGACGAAGTTCGACGAGCTCATCGTGGACCCGACGAAGGGCGCCGCGCTCATCGCGCCCGGGAGCCAGGCGAGCCTCTCCTGGGAGCTCGGCGTCCAGAGCGCCGGCGCCTTCAAGGTCGAGAACGCCCCCTGATCGGCACCCTACATTCGCAATTCACTTGCATCAGACACAATACGGCGGCAAAGGTAGGCTCGATGCACCCCGAGAACACGCTCCGCCCGCGCGCGCTGGCCGTCTTGACGGCGACGTGCGTCGCCTTCGCCGCGCAGGGCGGGTGCGCGGCGAGCGACGCCGGACGCGGGGCCGTCGCGATACGCGTCAGCGGCGAGGGCGCGGCCAAGACCGGCTATCCGTACGTCAAGAACGGCGCCGAGATCCGCTTCGCCGACGGCTGGACGGTGCGGTTCTCGAAGTACCTCGTCAGCGTCGGGGAGCTGCGCCTCGCGAGCGCCGACGACGTCGACGCGTTCGCTTCGACGGACGTCTTCGTCACGGATCTGCACCTCGACGATCCGACCATCCTCCTGCAGGACGGCCTGGAGGCCCGTCGCTGGGAGCGGTTCGGCTTCCGCGTCGTGCCGCCGTCGCCCACGGCGAAGACCGTCGGCCAGGTCGCCGCGGAGGACCTCGTCCGGATGCAGCAGGGCGGCTTCAACTACTGGCTCGAGGGGACCGCGGAGAAGGACGGGCGCTCCGTCTCGTTCGCGTGGGGCCTCGGGAACCCGACCCGCGCCACGAACTGCACGAACGGCCTCGACAACACGGAAGGCGTCGTCGTCCGCAGCAACGCGACCGCCGACGTCGAGATCACGTTCCACCTCGATCACCTGTTCTGGGACACGCTCGGAACGGAGGTCGCCAACCTGAGGTTCGAGGCCATCGCCGCGGTCGCGGACGGCGATTCTCGGGTCACCTTCGACGCGCTCGCCACGCAGCCCCTCGCGGATCTGCGCGCGGCGGACGGCGGCCCTCTGGTGGACGAGGACGGCCAGCGGATCCTCTACAACCCGGGGAGCGTCCCGCTCCCCGAGCAGAACCTCCAGGCGTTCATGCTCGCCACGTCCGCCGGCCAGGCCCACTTGAACGGCCTCGGGCTCTGCACCATCTCGCGCCTCTGAGGCGCGACGCGCATCGATCACAAACGCAATTAAGTTGCGTTTAACTGGAGCCCCGTGGTACACGCCGTCGTGAGCTCGCAGCGCGGGCTCGAAGGAGGTCTCGTGAAAGCTCGTTCTCTCTCGGTCGGTTTGCTCGTTCTCGGTCTCCTCGGCGGACCGCTCTACGCCTGCTCGGACGATCACGATCACGAACACGAGGGTGAGGACGAGCACGGGCACGAGGAGAGCATCCCGCCCTCGTGCGAGGCGTTCCATGAAGACTGCGTGAGGGTCATGCAGTCGAACGCCAAGGCGAAGGAGTGTGACGACTTCGCCCACGGCGAGGGCCGCACCGAAGAGGAGTGCGCGGCGAAGAAGGACGAGTGCGTCGCGGCTTGCACGCAGTGACCGTCACCGCGCGCTCCCGCTCTGGATAGCGTGCCAGAGACACGTGTCCAGGAGGCGATGCGTCCGTCGGTCGAGGATCGCGTAGACGATCTGCCTGCCTTCGCGGGTCCCCTTCACGAGCCTGGCGTCGCGGAGGACGCGCATCTGTTGCGCCACGAGCGACACGGTGCGTCCTGTCGCTCTGGCGAGCTCCCCGATGGACATGGGGCTCTGCAGGAGCAACACCAGGAGCCGTAGGCGGTGAGCGTCCCCGGCGGCGACGAAGATGCGCGCGACGCTCCGAACGCTCCGCGCCCGCGATCGGACCATGCCCTCGCGCGCGACGCGGCGCGCGTGCTCGTGGATGGAGCATTGGGGGCGTGGGAGTCGCTCGCGCGGGATCACGGACACTCTCGTGCGGGTGGTGCGGCGGCTCGATCCGCAGCGCGCAGAGTGCGCCAGGCCGCGAAACAACGCAATCCAATTGCATGCACACCACGGTTGAACACCTGCGCGACCGTCTCCGGGCCGCCCCGCTCCTCGCGCGCGTCGCGGCCCGGGCGACGACGCTTGCGCGCGTCCTTCGAACGGCAGATACTTCATCATCTGAAGAAGCGAATGAAGACTGCCGCACGAGAACCGAGCGTGCCGCGCCGCTCGTCCGGAGGCGGCGCTCGCCGAGGCGTCGCGCCGGCGCCCGCCGACATGGATCTGCGCGAGCAGCTCCGCGCGGCCAAGCTCAAGGTGACCTCGGGCCGCCTGTCGGTGCTCCGCGAGCTCGGTCGCGCCAAGGGGCCGATGAGTCACGCGGAGGTCGCCGAACGACTCGAGGGGGAGAGCCTCGACAAGGTCACGGTCTGGCGGATCCTCGTGGCGCTGACCGAGGTCGGCCTCGTCGACCGCTCGAACGGCGGCGACGGGACCTGGCGGTTCGAGCTGCGCAGCGGCTCGCTGGGCCACGATCCGCATCCGCACTTCACGTGCCTCGTGTGCAAGACCGTCACGTGCCTCCCCCACGACTCCGTGCGGATCCCGCCGCGCATCGTTCGGGGCGTCGTCGACGTCCAGATCACGGGACGCTGCGAGAAGTGCGGCTGAGGAGGTCCGCGCTCGCGAGCGGACCGCGCGAAGGCCTCGAGGGCCGACCGGCGCGGACGCGATCTCGGACGCGTCTCGATCGGCGTCGGGCCGATCGCGCGCGTCCGCGATCCGGCCGCGGAGAGGCCCCCTCGACCGCGCGCGTCCGCGATCCGGCCGCGGAGAGGCCCCCTCGACCGCGCGCGTCCACGTCCTGCCGAGAAGAGGCGCCCTCGACCACGCACGTCCACGATCCGGCCGCGGAGAGGCCCCCTCGATCGTGCGCATCCGCGATCCGGCCGCGAAGACGCGCCCCCGACTACGGCGCGCACGAAGACGCCCACGCGTCTCCGTCGAACGTCCCCAAGTGCTCGATGAAGAGCTTCACCTCTCGCTCGGGAGAATCGGAGAGCTCGATGCGCACGGGCTGCCCCTTCGCCAGCGGAGCGACGACGGCTTGGTCGAGCGCGGCGCACGCGGCGTCGGAGACGTCCTGTCGATGAACCGCCGACACCTCCGCGTCTCCCGAGAAGATCCGGAGGCCGACGAGCGGCGCCGTGAAGATCGCGTGCCGGCCGTCGCGCGACGGCGCGTAGCCGACCGCGCCCGACCAAGGCGGGGACGCGCTCGGCATCACCACCTCGTACGTGCGATGAACCACGTTCACCGCGGGCGCGGCGGAGGCGGCGCCGTCCGCCGCGACGACCGACTCGAAGGGGCCGTGCGTCCCGTGGCTGCACGCGTGGCCGACGACCTTCGACCCGAGCTCGGGCACGCACGCGTCGGGCGGATCGGCGTCGGCGACGGCCGCGTCGGGGGCGGGCCCGCCCTCGACGCCCCTGTCCGGCACGTTGGACGGCGGCGTCGTCGTGCTCGGCTCCGTGACCTCCTCCATCCGGCCGCCGCAGCCGGCGAACGCGATCAGCGCGGCGCTCACGATCGCGGGCGCCGCCGCGCGTCCGAGCCGGCGCCGGCGGAAGACGGCGGCGAGCGCGACGACGAGCCAGGCGCCTCGCGCCCCGTCGGCGCGGGCGCCGAGGGCACGACACCCGCACGCGTCGGCGGGCGCAGGCTCGCCGTCCTCTCCCGCCGGCTCGGCGTCCGCCGGCGAGCACGCTCCGCGAGCGAGGTCACACGCCCCGCTCTCGCACTCCCCGTCGTCGGTGCACCCGCAGAGCCCGCTCGGCAAGCACGCCGAGCCGCGCTCCGTGGCGTCGCAGCGCGAGGTGTCCTCGGCGGTGCACTCGGCGCAGCGATGGTCGGGCCCGATGCACGCCGTCCGGCGGTCGCCGCGCGATCCGCACGACAGGTCGTCGACGCACTCCACGCAGCGCCCGAGCTGCCCGGGAGGGACGAGGCAACGCGGCGTGAGCGGGGTCGCCGCGCACCCCGCGTCGTCGGTGCATCCGCTCGTCGGCGGGACGCACGTGCCGGGGTTCGCGGGGTCCGCGGAGGTGCACACGAGCCCGGCGGGGCACGCGTTTCGACCCGGGAGCGCGACGCACCCGGTCACGCAACGTCTCGCGTCCAGATCGCAGACGCGCTCGCTGGTCGGTCCGCCGCAGTCGGAGTCCGCGTCGCACCCGCAGCGCGTCGCGCCGAGCACGAGGACGCACGACGGCGCGTCCGGGTGCGCGCACAACCCCGGCTCGAGGACGTCGGGGACGCCGTCGCAGTCCTCGTCGACGCCGTCGCACGTCTCGACGCCGGGGGCCGAGGCGACCGCGCTGCACACGGCCGGCGCCTGGCTCGCGAGGCACTGCGTCGTCCCGCTCGCCCGGCACTGCCCTTGGCCGGACGTGCACGGCAGGCCGACGTCGTCGACGACGCCGTTGCAGTTCTGGTCGATCCCGTCGCAGACCTCGGCGGCCCCGGATGGATCGCGGGGTTCGTGTCGTCGCAGTCGGACGCGTTCTGCACGTAGCCGGCGGCCGGCACGCAAGCGGTGATCACGGCGTCCGCGACGTCGCCGTAGCCGTCCCCGTCGAGATCGCGTCCGTTGTGCCGCATGAAGTCCGAGATGTTCTCGATCACCAGCACGGAGCGCGTGACGTTCGTCGGGCCGAGCACGACGCGGTAGCGCTCGAAGCCGAGCTCGAAGACGTCGACGCGAGGCAAGAACGTGCACGACGCGACGTCGTGCGAGAGGACGACGGGTTGCTCTTGCCCCGACTCCGACACGACACGGATGGGGACGCGCGCGTCGTGGAAGATCGCCCACGCGCCGGAGCGCGACGCGGAGGAGACCTTGTAGCTGACCGTGTTTTGACCGGTCGGGTTGGGCAAGACGACGTCGTGGTACGTGTGCACGTCGTCCACGCGCGGCGCGGCCGCGGCCGCAGGCACGCCCGGAGCCGCCGTCACCGTCGCGTAAGGGCCGAACGTCGCGTGGAAGCAAGAGTGCTCCGTCAGCGCGAAGCCGAGCTCGGCGCAGCCGGCGGGGAGATCGGCCCGCGCCGTGCTCGAGGAGAGCATCGACGCCAACAAAAGCGCCGACGCGAGCAGCGCCGCGAGGCCGACGGCTCGTGCGCCGCGGCTCCTCGGACTCGTTCGACCTCGCAGTCTCAAAGGTGCATCCATCCCCATCTCGCTCGTCGCATGAGCCATCACGCCGTCGTCACCTCGTTCGCGCCGCGCTCGCCGCGCGCCCTTCGACGAGCTCGCTCGCGGCGCGTCGCCGCCGGACCGCGGGCGCGCTCGAAGCGCGCCGCGTCAGAAGATCGAGATCGCCGCGACGCTCGACGGGACCTCGTCGTCGCCGACGTTCGACGTGTGGCCGAGGCCCAACTGTCCGTAGTTGTTGCGTCCCCAGCACCGCACGTTGCCGGACGCCAGACGCGCGCACGTGAAAGGGTTGCCGAGCCCCGCGGCGATCTCCACGACCGGATCCGTCGCGTCGACGCTGACCGCCGGCACGGGAGGGAACTCGCCGGGCTCGTCGCCGAGGACCGCCTGACCGGGCACGCCGCACTGCCCATAGTTGTTCCGGCCCCAGCAGCGGACCCAACCGCCGGACGACAGGCTGCACGTGTGACCGTTGCCGAGCGCCATCGACGCGATGTCGAGCGGGCCGGCGCCGCCGTCCGCCTGCGCGCCGAGGCGCGGCGGCGGCATCTCGCCCGGCGCGTCGCCGACCCCGACGCCGACCGCAGGATCCGAGGGACCGAGCTGGTTGTACGTGTTGTCGCCCCAGCAGAGGGCTCCGCCCAGGATCGAGCGCACGCAGGCGTGGCCGACGCCCGCGTACAGGCTCGAGAACGCGAGGCCGCCGAGCGGTACGTTCGCGGGCGGCAGATCGCCGGGCTCGTCTCCGACGTGCTCCGTCGCGCTCCCGTGGCCGAGCATCGCCGGGTTGTACCGCGCGCTGCCCCAGCAACGGAGCGCGCCGGACGCGAGCGCGGCGCAGGTGGAGTAGGCGCCCGATACGAGCGCGACCGCCGGCTCGCCGAGGTCGACGGGCGGCGGCGGCATCTCGCCCGCCTCGTCGCCGATCGTGTCTCCCGCGCTGCCTCGCCCGAGCGATCCGTCCGTGTCGAGGCCCCAGCAGACGACGTCGCCGTTCGTCTTCAGCGCGCACGCGTGGAAGTGTCCGATGACGACCTGCCGGGCTGGGCCGCCCAGCGCGAGCGGCGCGGGCGGCATCTGGCCGGGCAGCGATCCGACGTGGCCGGTCGCGCCGTTCCCGACGCGTCCCCCGGCGCCCCAGCAGAGCACCTCGCCGTTGCTCCGGACGGCGCACGAGACGCTCCCCCCCGCCGCGATCGCGGCGACGGGGCCTCCCAGCGGGACGTCCTCGAGGAGCGCGATCTCCCCGGGGTCGTCCCCGCGGTTGTTCAAGTCTCCGTAGCCGAGCTCGCCGTTGATGTTCCGGCCCCAGCAGCGCACGCGCCCCTCCTCGTTGAGAAGGCACGTGTGATCGCGGCCGACCGCGAGGCGCCGGCCCGTCGCGAGGCTGGGGATCAACGGCGCGAACACGTCTGCGTCGGCGTCGCCCGCGTCGGCGTGGCTCGCGTCGGCGTCACCTCCGTCCGCGAGGGGAGGCTCGCCTCCGTCGTCGGAGGCCTCCGGCGACGGCTCCGTCGCGCCGCCGTCGGAGATCGGCGGCGAGGCGCCGGCGTCGTCCGTATCGATCGGCGTCTCGAGGGCGTCGCTGCACGCGACGGCGAGCGCGATCGCCGGAGCGATCAGAGTGACCAGGGGACGCTTCATGGGACGTTGACTCCGTGAACTTGAAAGACAGCGATGAGCTCGGCGCGACGCGCGGCCCTCGCGCGCGCGTCGCGACTCCGCGCCCGCGTCAGAGGGCGGCGGCCTCGAAGAAGACCTCGATCGGAGTCACCTCCGTCGGTCCGAACGACAGCGTGTAAGGGACGTCGTTCTCCAGCACCATGTCCCACGCCTTGACGAGCGCGCACACGCGCGGAACGGGGTACGGCGCGGGCGCCGTCGCCGGCGGAGCTCCGTTCGGGCCGCGCAAGGTGAGCGGGACGTCGTCGCGCAAGAAGACGATGCGCCGCTGCTGCGTGCCGGCGCCGAAGACCTGCCACGTCGCGTGCCCGACCCGCGGGCCGGCGCCGTCCGGCAGGACCATCACGTAGCGCAGGTGCGGCGTGCCGACGGCCAAGCCCGCCTCGGGCGTGACCGACAGCCCCAACGGCGGCTGGGGAGCGTCGAACGTATGCAGGCACGTGTGCTCGAGCAGCCCGTCGCGCGCCATCGTCGTGAAGTCGAGCGCCCCGTCGCCGAGGTACCCGTGCGCCGCGTCCACGCCGCGACCCTGGGCGTCGCGCAGCGCCGACAGGTCGACCGCGTAGTGCTTCTGGTACTCGAGCGGTCGGCCCCCCGCGTAGAGGAGCGGCAGCTCGGCCTCGAGGACGAGCGCGTCCGCGGACCAGACGCCGCTGAACGCGTAGTTCCCTCCCCCGGGGACGACGTTCAACGCGAGCGCGGCGATCGACGTGTTCATCGCGCTGTCGAACTCGAGGCGGACGCGCTTCTTGCGCGCCCAGCTCGCGCCGCTCTCGACCATCTCGAACGCGTAGGTGGACGAGCCCTCGGCAGGCTCGGACGCGATCACCCTGACGCCGCCCGACGGCGAGGCGTCGCTCGCGTCGGGGCCGCCGGCGTCGTCGATCGGCGAGGCGTCGCCCAGCCCGACGCCCCCGTCGCTTCCACGGTCGTCCTCGATCGGAGGGGCGCGGCCGTCCGAGCCGTCCGTCGCCGGATCGGGGACAGGCCCGCCGGGCGGCGTCGGACCGACCTCGTCCGAGCACGCCAGGCCGATCGCCGTAAGAACGACGATGGACGCCGTGGAAGCAACGCGGAGCCTCATCGGAGCTCGAGCTCGCTCTCCTCAGTCGATGTTCTCGAACAGCGCGAGGACGGGGTTCTCGTCGTCATGCGACAGCTGGACCGTCAGGTCGAAGGGGGGCGTCGCGCCGGACAGCGTGAACTCGTAGTAGCGATACAAGCCGCGGTCGGAGGTCCCGTAGTCGGGCTGTCCGCCGTCGGGCTGCGGGCACTCGGCGGGGGTGATCGTCACCGGGCCTCCGTTCACGTCCGTGACCGTCACGCCGGGGGCGGACACGGAGACCGTCGCGTCCGGGTCGACGTAGACGGCGACGTGGTTCTCTTCGACCTCCCAGACCACGCTCCCCGAATACGGGCCTCCGCCCGGGAGCGTGACGCTGTAGGCCACGTGATCGGTCACGGTCGGGTGAGTCGGAGAGGCCGTCGCCGTGACCGGCGAGTACGACGACACGCCGACGTGCGCGCACGCGTGAGCGATGTCGGCCGGGTCGAGGACGAGCGGCCCGAGCGGCTCCGCCCCGATCCCGTCCGCGCGGACTTCGTCTCCGACCTGCGCCGTGCCGCAGGCCGCACCGGCGAGCCCCACCACCACGCAGCCGACCATCGCGATTCCATACCTATTTTTCATAGTTCCCCTCTTTGATTCGGTTTCCGCGACCACGCTCACCAACGCGAGCAAACGCAACACTAGATCTAACGCAATCTATTTGCAACACGATCCGTGCGCGGGCGGGCGTTCGGGCTCGAGGACGACTCGTCGACCGCGCGGGAGGCCCTCACCTCGTGTCCGCCGACGACGTCCTGCGTCCGGACGCAGCGCTCCACGCGGGCGGACGCCAGGGTGCAACTCGGCGGCACCGATCCCTGAAACGAAGGGCACGGGTTCGAGATCGACGCGAGGAGCGGGAGTCCCGGACGCGCCCCGAACGGACGCCGCCCCGAGTCCCGGACGCGCCCCGAACGGACGCCGACCTGGAGGCTCACGGCGAGCGATCACCGCCACGAGGCGCACTTCACGCGTCGAGCTCGAACCGTGAGTGCGCGCTTCGAAATCCGTGCGACGGCGCTCGCATCGCGCCACGCTCGCCGGTCGGGCGTGCGACGCGCTCGCCAGCGCGGCCACGCCTCGAAGCGGCGCGCGACGAACGCTCGGGCGCGCGCGGGACGACGGCGGGGTGACACGCGACGACGCCGCGCGTGCGTCGTCGGACGAGCGTTCGGCGCTCGTCCAACGTTGCTCATGGCCTTTGCGTGCTCGTCAGGCTCGTCGAGGGCGAGGTCGGAGAACGGCGCGCGGGCTCGCGGCCGTCGGCGTCGCTCAGGCGCAGTTGTCGCAACGCCCCTTGAGCTGGACGGAGACCTTCTTCTTGGCGACCGACTTCGGCGCCTTCGCCGCCCCTTCGAGTCGAATGGAGAGGCCCGGCAAGCACGACACCTCCCCGCAGTCGACGCACACGAAGTGCGGGTGCTCCTCCGTGTGCTCCACGCCGCCGACGCCCTTCTTCAGCTCGAAGCGCCACACGTGGTCGCCGAGATCGGTGCGCGACAGGATGCCCACCTCGGCGAGGTCCATCAAGATCCTGTAGATGGTCGCCCGGTCGAAGCCGCGATCGCCGAGCGCCTCGAAGATCTCGGCGTGGCTGTTCTGCCCGCCGTGCGCGTGGAAATGCTCGAGGACCGCGATGCGCGGCGTCGTGCTTCGAAGGCCGGCGGTGCGCAGCAGCGCCTGGAAGTCCTTCACGCCGGGGTTCCCGGACGCCCCGCGCTTGCTCTTCGTCGCTTTGCTCCCCGATCGACCGCGGCTCGTCAGCTGCATCGCTCGTCAAATGTACTGCTTTTACATTCAAGTTGCATCGCATTTGCGGAGACGCCCCGCCGCGGCAGCGTGGACGTCGCGCGGAGCGCACGAGCTCGACGGCGTCCGCCGCGCCGCGAGCCTCCCGCGGGGTTCGGAGCGCCGCGCCGAGCCGGCGGTTCAGCTCGTCTCGCCCGAGAGCCATCCCTCGAGAGCAACGTCATCATCACGATGTGCGATCGGGGTCGGCCCTCTCTCTTCTCTTCTCCTCTTTCCGCTCCCGCGTCTCTCTCCGAGGTTCGGCTCGCCTCTCCGGGGAACCTTGTCCCTCCGCGGGCCTCTCTCCGAGGTTCGGCTTGCCTCTCCGGGGAGCCTTGTCCCTCCGCGGGCCTCTCCGAGGTTCGGCTCGCCTCTCCGGGGAGCCTTGTCCCTCCACGGGCCTCTCCGAGGTTCGGCTTGCCACTCCGCGAGCGTCCCTCCCAGGATCGGTACGCTTCCGCCTCGAGCCTCTCTGCGCTCTGCAAGCTTCGACGCGCCTGTCGTCCCTTTCCCGGGCTCCTGGGTCAGCTCGCCGCTCGATCGCTCGTGACGGAAGGGCTCGGCGAGCGGGCTGGCGGCGCCGAACGATCCTCGTCGCCGGGGCGCGCGAGGAGTCGATCGCGGCACGGCGCGATGACCTGAGCGACGACCGCGTCGACGGTGCTCGCGTGCTCGGACGCGAGCAGGCGGCCGTGCGCGCGCCAGACGGCCGCGTCGATCCCGTCGGGGACGGAGACGCTTCGCGCGACCGGCGCCTCGAACGCCGCGACGACCGCCTCGCGGACGTCGGCGCCGCCCGCGCCGAGCGCCCACTGGACGAAGCGCCACGCGAGCTCGGCGTGGCGCGCCTCGTCCTCGGAGATGCGCTCGAGCGCGGCGCGGAGGTCGGGATCGGCCGCGACGGAAGCTTGGGCGCCGGCGATGGCGGAGGCGATCGTCTCGTTCAAGCAGCCGTCCCGCACGCACGCCGCGGCGACGTCGGCGAGGCGCGACGAGGGCACGATGCCCGAGACGTCCAGCGCGCCGGGCCCCATCGATCCCTCGGCGTAGCGGCTGGCGACGGCGAACGTCAGCCTCGCGTGCTCGATCTCATCGGCGGCCGCGGCCTGCGCGGCGCGCACGAGGTCCGACGGCGCGCCGAGGGCGAGCAGCTCCAAGGTGAACGTAGCGAACGACGCGATCGACGCGTGCTCGAGGAGCGCGTCGCGCGTCCAGGCGTCGCGGAGCGCGTCGCGCGTGCGCGCGTCGATGTGCGTCGAGGCCTCGTCTTGCGCGGCGCCGGAGCTCCAGTCGTCGCGGATCCGGAGGGGCGCGACGCGCGCGGCGCCGTCGACGAGGACGGGGCGCCCGCAGCAGGCCCCGGCGCAGAACTCGTAGCAACACTCGCCGTCCTCGAAGACGGGGCCGGAGACGGCGGGGTTG
Organism: Labilithrix sp.; assembly: GCA_019637105.1. Classification (GTDB taxonomy): domain Bacteria; phylum Myxococcota_A; class Polyangia; order Polyangiales; family Polyangiaceae; genus Labilithrix. The sequence goes on along the minus strand of JAHBWF010000017.1, from coordinate 35,727 downwards.
CAGCAGCCGTTGAAGGCCTCCTCGACGACGACGCACCCGTTCGCGTCTCGCGTCGGAGGAGGAGGCGGCGCCGCGTCGGGGTCGGGGGCCATCTCGCCCCGCGTGGGTACCCATCCCGGTCCGTAACAGGTGCGCTCCTTCTGGCCGTGAGCGCACGTCGGCTCTCCCGAGGAGCCCGAGGAGCTCGAGCTCCCCGACGCGCCGGAGGATCCCGAGCTCGAGCCTCCCGAGCTCGAGCCTCCCGAGCTCGAGGACGCCGGGCCGCTGGTCGAGCCGCCGCACGCCGCTGCGACGATCGTCGAGGTGGCGAGCGTCCCGAGGATGCGGCCGCGGAGCGTGAGGACGAAGGCAGGCTTGGTGTGCATGGCGGATCTCCTGGTGGCGTGGAGTGGGCATCTCCCATGCCCGGGCTTCGTGACGCTGATCTTCGAGGGTTGGACCTGTCCATTGTGCCTAGCTGTGCCACGACGCGCACGGGTTAGCGCGTTCCCACGGCGAGAGCCGCCGCGCCCTCCCAGGCTCGCGCCCGGCTTCGAACGCGCGGCCCCGAATCTCGCCGCAGGGCCGAGGACGTCGCGTCGACGTTCACGTCGCTCGTTCGTCACGATGCCCCCTGACGCGAAGCCCCCTTACGATCCGCTCGGACGAGGGGGAGGCTCGGACGTGGAGAGAGTGTCGCCTCGCCCGCGCCGACACTCTCTCCACGCGCGACTCGCCCGCGCCGAGGCGCGGCGTGGGCACCTCCGCGCGAGCTCCGCTCGTCCCGCTCCGCTCAGGTCGTCCTCGCCAACACAATTCGAAACAAGCACGCTGCCGGCCGCTAACGTTCGTCGCGCATCGTCATCGACCGTGGAGGCCGGCGGTCGCCGGTCGAGACCGAGGAGGTCGAGGATGGTGCGAGCGACGAGCCGTCGTGAGGGACGTGGCATCGCCGATCGACGACGGGGAGCGTCGGTCCCCATGCGCCGTCGTCCACGTCACGCGAGGCATCACACGGCGGGTGACGTGGTCTCCGTCTGCCTGCGCAGCTCCCGTCGATCCCGTCTTCGAGCCCGTTTTCTCAGGAGGTGTTCTTCATGATTCGATCGCTCTCGACCCTGTCCCTGCTCGTCCTCGCGTGCGCGTCGGCCGCGTCGCTCGGCTGCGACAAGCAGCCTTCGCAGCCCGATCCGCAAGCGTCGTCCGCCCAGCCGCTGACGGCGGAGGGACCTCACCGTGGCGCGCCGCCCCCCGAGGCGTTCGACGCCTGCAACGGCAAGAGCGCCGGAGACGCGTGCACCGTAAAGCACGGTGACCGCGAGTCGAACGGCTCGTGCGCGTCACCGCCGCCGGGATCCGAGGACAGCCGACTCTCGTGTCGCCCGGCCGCGCCGCCGGACGGCTCGGGCGGGCCTCCGCCCGGAGGTCCCCACGGCGGGCCACCTCCCGGCCGTCCCGACGGTCCGCGCCCCCCCGCCTCGGGGAATTAGGCGCGTCTCTCCTCGTCGGTCGCGCGACGCGGCGCTCGACGACGCGACGCGCTCGACGAGGTGCGAACGTGCTCGCGGTCGAGGGCGCGCGACGCCCGACGGACGCGCTCGGAAGCAACGCCCGACCCTAGGCGATGGCCACACGCGAGGTGCGAGCGCGCGACGGTCGACGACGCGACGCCCGACGGACGCGCTCGCGCGACGCCCGACGGACGCGCTCGCGCGACGCCCGACGGACGCGCTCGCGCGACGCCCGACGGACGCGCTCGCGCCTCGCGCGACATCGACGGACGCGCTCGCGCCTCGCGCGACATCGACGGACGCGCTCGCGCCTCGCGCGACATCGACGGACGCGCTCGCGCCTCGCGCGACCTCGATTCGCGCGACGGCGCGATCTCGACGGCCCGTGAGTGCGCGGGACGGCGCGACGGACGAGCTCGCGTCGAGGCGCGACCCGAAGCGATGGCCACACGCCAAGCGCAAACGCGCGACGGACGAGCTCGCGTCGAGGCGCGACCCGAAGCGATTGCCACACGCCAAGCGCAAACGCGCGAGCGCGCGAACGGACGCGCTCGCGTTCGAGCGCAGGCGGCGCGCCAAGCGCAGCGAGAAGGTGTCCGCCGCCCCGAGCAAGGTGAACGGGCGCACGCTCGGGCCGCGAACGGGAAGCGAGGTGCCGACACGTCGAGCGTGCGGCGCTTCGGCTCGGATCGCGAACACGACCGCGCCGGCGGCCGCGCTTGTCACTTCGCGAGCGCTGCGCAAGGATCCCGCGGTGCGCGCGCCCCGTTCGCCGGCGAGCTGGCTGTCCATCGTCGTGCCGCTCATCATCGTCGGCTTCCTCGCCGCGCACTTGCTCAGCGTGTCGGTCGTGCGCGATCTCCACGGACACGCCGAGCAGATCGAGAACATCGGCCGGCGCAACCGTCTCCTCTCCGCGATGCGGGGAAACCTTCACCGGATGGCGATGGTCGTGGGGCCGGCCGAGCCGGGGGAGAGCTTCGATCGGGCGACGTTCGCCGACGCCCGCGCCGCGCTCGAGCGCCAGCTCGAGAGCCTGCGCGACCTGCCGACGTCTCCCGGAGAGGAGCGGCTCGCGGCCGACGTCGAGGACGCTCTCGAGGACGCCGAGAGCGCCGTCGAACGGTGGGTGACGCTCCTCGAAGGCGGGGCGCCGACCGGCGCAGAGGAGGAGTCGGCGCTCACGATCGTCAGGCGGGCCGACGGCGCCATCGAGCAGCTGATCGACGTGAACATCGCGCGCACCGAGGCCGAGAGCGAGCGCATCGCCCAGACCGACGAGCGCATCCGGCGGCTCACGCCGACGTTCGACGCGGTCGCCGCCGGCTTCGCGCTCGTCCTCATGGGCCTCGCCGTCCAGGCCGCCCGCCAGCACGCTCGCCTCGCCGACGATCGCAACCGGCTCGCGGAGCAGCGCGCCGAGGAGCTCGAGCTCTTCGCCGCGCGCGTCGCCCACGACCTCAAGAACCCGCTCAACGCCCTCTCGCTTCGGCTCCAGTACGGCGCCGAGCGGTTCAAGGCCCACGGCGACGTGCGCGCGGAGCTCGTGAAGTCGGCGGAGGCCGCCTCGAGGATGGACCGCATCATCGAAGGGCTGCTCGTCTTCGCGCGCGCGGGGGGACGGCCCGAGCGCGACGCTCGTGCCGTCGTGTCCGAGGTGCTCGCCGACGTCGTCGTGGACTTCACCGCCGACGCCGCCGAGGCGGACACCGAGCTCGTCGTGGAGCCCGCTCCCCCCATCGCGGTCGCGTGTCCGGCCGGCCCGCTGTCGAGCATCCTCGGGAACCTGCTGCGCAACGCCATCAAGTTCGTCGTCGACGCTTCGACGCCGGAGCGTCGCGTCTGCGTGCGCGCGACGGAGCGCCACGGGCGAGTCCGGATCGAGGTGGAGGACACCGGCCCCGGAGTCCCGCAGGGGATGGAGTCGGCGATCTTCGAGCCCTTCGTCCGCGCGGGCGCGAGCGCCCGTCGACCGGGGCTCGGGCTCGGCCTGGCCACCGTGAAGCGCCTCGTGGAGGCCTACGACGGGCACGTCAGCGTGCAGCCTCGCGCCGGCGGCGGGAGCCGTTTCCTCGTCGACCTCCCCAGCGCGCCGCCCGCCGCCGCGCCGCCCGCCGCCGCGCCCGCCGAGTGAGCGTACGGCGCCGCGCGTCCGGCTCGAAATCGAAGAGCGTCTCGCCCGCGCGCGCCGGTCCACCGCGCGCCGAGCCTCGCCCTCCGTCGAGCGAGGCGCCGGCCCTGCCCGTGGACGAGGCCGCTCCGCCGTGACGCTCGAGCGCGGCCGGTCGCGAGCCGCGCGAGCCGGGACGCCGCGCGGCGCTCGGCCGGCGCGCGAACGCGACCGCTCGTGAGGAGGGCAAGCTCGCCCATGCCCCAGCTCGCCCGCGTCCACCGAGGCCCGCGCGCGCCGGTCCACCGCGCGCCGTACCGGAGTGCCTCACGTCCGATCGCGGGATCGAGGCCCGCCGGCGCTCGCTCGGCGTGGCGCCGGTCTTGCCGCGCGGTCGGAGAGGCGGACAGGAGGCGGACGATGACGACGAAGCGCGGCCACAACGCGCGCCGGCCCGAGACGGCGCGCCTGAGCAAGGACGAAGACCTCGAGAAGAGCCGCAAGCGATGCGACCGCGCCACGCTGACGACCGATCAAGGCGTGCCGATCCCGCACACCGACGACTCGCTCAAGGTCGGCGCGCGAGGCCCGACGCTGCTCGAGGACTTCCACCTGCGCGAGAAGGTCACCCGGTTCGATCACGAGCGCATCCCGGAGCGCGTCGTCCACGCGCGTGGGTCGGGGGCGCACGGCGTCTTCAGGCTCCACGAGTCGCTCTCGGACCTGACGACGGCGGAGCTCTTCTGCGACACCTCGCTCGAGACGCCCGTCTTCGTCCGCTTCTCCACCGTGCAAGGAGCGCGCGGCTCGGCCGACACGGTCCGCGACGTCCGCGGCTTCGCGACGAAGTTCTACACGCGGCAGGGGAACTTCGATCTCGTGGGCAACAACATGCCCGTCTTCTTCGTCCAGGACGGCATCAAGTTCCCCGACTTCGTCCACGCCGTGAAGCCCGAGCCGCAGCACGAGATGCCCGGAGGCGCCTCCGCGCACGACTCGTTCTGGGACTTCTGCGGCCTCGTCCCCGAGTCGGCCCACATGGTGATGTGGTTGATGTCCGACCGCGCCATCCCGCGAAGCTTCGCGAACATGGAAGGCTTCGGCGTCCATACGTTCCGCTTGATCGACGCGAAGGGCCGGTCGCACCTCGTCAAGTTCCACTGGAAGCCCGTGCTCGGAGTGCACTCGCTCGCGTGGGACGAGGCGCAGAAGATCGCCGGCAAGGACGCCGACTTCAACCGCCGCGACCTGTGGGAGTCGATCGAAGCGGGCCTCTTCTTCGAGTACGACCTCGGCGTCCAGCTCGTCGACGAGCAGACAGCGGCGGACATCGGCGTCGATCTGCTGGACGTGACGAAGATCGTGCCCGAGGAGATCGCGCCGGTTCGGCGCGTCGGGCGGATGACCCTCGATCGGAACCCCGACAACTTCTTCGCCGAGACGGAGCAGGTCGCGTTCTGCGTCCAGAACGTCGTCCCCGGGATCGGCTTCACCGACGATCCGATGATGACCGCGCGCCTCTTCTCTTACCTCGACACGCAGCTTACGCGGCTCGGCGGACCGAACCACGCGCAGCTCCCGATCAATCGGCCGCTCGCGCCCGTGCACAACCACCAGCAAGACGGCTTCGGCAACCAACAGGTCCCCGTCACCGTGGCCAACTACTTCCCCAACTCGCTCGGCGGGGGCTGTCCGTTCCTGGCGAAGACGGGCGGGTACGTGGACTTCCCCGAGGTGGTCGAAGGGAAGAAGACGCGCGAGCGCTCGCCGAGCTTCGCCGATCACTTCACCCAGGCGGCGATGTTCTTCCACAGCATGTCGGCTCCGGAGAAGGAGCACATCGTCTCGGCGTACAGCTTCGAGCTCTCGAAGGTCGTCCGCCGTGAGGTCCGCGAGCGGTACGTGAACGAGATCCTCGCGAACGTCGACGCCGAGCTGGCCGCGAGCGTCGCGAGCGCCGTCGGCGTGCGCCTCGCGGCGAAGGGCGCCCCGACGCCGCCGAAGCTGACGTCGCCCGCGCTGAGCATGGAGTCGTCGACGAAGGGGAGCGTCCGCGGCCGACGCGTCGCCGTGCTCGCGGCGCCGGGCGTCGACGACGGACAGGTCGACGCCGTCTTCGCGGCGCTCTCGAACGGCGGCGCGCGGCCCGAGATCGTGTCGACGGCGCTCGGACCGGTGGGCTCGAGGGAGGCGACCAAGACGTTGTTCAACACGTCCTCGGTGCTCTGGGACGCCGTCTACGTCCCCGGCGGCGCGAAGAGCGTCGAGGCGCTTCGCGCCCGCGCCGACGCGCGGACGTTCATCCGGGAGGCGTTCGGGCACGCCAAGCCCATCGGCGGAACCGGCGAGGGAGCGGAGCTCGTCCTCGCGGCGATCGCCGAGGACGTCCGTCCCGGCGCCGCCGGACCGGAGGCGAGCCTGCCCGGCGTCGTCCTCGCGCGCGATTCGCAGACGGCGACGTTCCCGACCGCCTTCGTCGAGGCGGTCGCCCGCCACCGCTTCTGGTCGCGCACGGCGAGCGGCTCGTAGCGCCCCGTCGAGCGCGCCGGCCCCTCGCAGGCCCTGCGTCCGGCCTACTCCGACGCCCGCCGCGCGCGCGCCTCCGCGAGCAGGGCTTCGCGCTCGATCGGGCGTGCGAGGTGGACCGCGATCGTCACGAAGACGACGGCCGCGAGGAGGACGAGCGTGTCGGCCCGGATCCACGACCTGGTCGTCGTGAGCGCACTCGTCGACGAGGCCGCGATCCCCAGCTCGGCTCCGACCGCGAAGACGAGGAGCGCGGCGCCTGCGTAGAGCGCGCCTTTCACCTTCGCGACGACGTCCGCGCGCGCGGGGAGGTTCGGCAACAGGAGCGCGATCCCGGCGAGCGTGAACGCCGTGGTCACCACGCCGAGCACGCGAAAGACGACCAGCCCGTCCACGGAGATGCGAAACGCCGCGGCCGCTCCGCAGAGCGCGGCGGCCCCGGCGCCGAGCGTCAGCGAGAACGAGCTCGCTTCTGCGTGTCGGCGGCGCGCGCGCTCGACGAACACGGGGAACGCCACGAGCGCCAGCCCCAACGCGATCGGCCGGATCGAGACCCATCCCCCCAACGACGGGATGCAGGCGAGCCCCTCTCCTGCGAAGCTCGTCAGGGCGAACAAGCACGCGAGCACCGCGCCGATCGACGCGCGCCAGTATGCGTACGCGCGGGGCTCGGACGTGCTCGCCGAAGGGGTCCAGAGCGCCACCTCTTCGTCCAGGAACGGCCGCCGCCGCGCGGCACGAGCCGCCGCCGCGAACGCCGCGGAGAACGCGACGAGCATGAGGAGCTCGGTGATCGAGAGCGCGTACAGGGGGAACCGGATGGGATCCGGGCCGGCTCGGCCCCCGCCCAGGACCTGGTCGAGGTTCACCTCGGTCAGGCTCGCGCCCAGCCCCGCCGCGACGACCGGCGTCCAGCGTGGCAGCGCGAACCGCCGACCCGACGCGAGGGCGATGCCGGCGAGCGAGAGGAAGAGGAGCAGGCGACCGATCGATGCCGCCACGAGCACCCCTGGCGGATCCATCGCGTGGCCGACGACGCGCCCGCAGGGGTCGTAGCGCATCACCACGTGTCGCGGCCACTGCTCCGCGACGACCCCGACGAGCCATCCGACGACCGCGAGGCGCGCGAAGACGTGGGAGCGGGTGCCCGGGAGCGGCCGCCAAGCACACAGCGCAGCGGCCGACAGGATCGCGGCGTCGATCGTCCACGCGTAGATCAGCTCGACGTACTGCGGGGCGCGCGGCGTCTCCGCGAAGAGCATGACGGCGCGGGCGAGGACCCACGTGACCGCCCCGAGCGCGAACCCCCAGGCCGCCACCGAGAGCCCGATCGCGACGATCCTGGGGACGACGTCGCGCGTTCGCGGCTCACGCGCCGACACGCGATACGGTTGAACGTTCCCCACGCTCCCAACCGTATCGGTTGCGGCGCGGGCCGCAAGCCCGCGACGACGCGCGCTGCCCTCGAGTCGCTCGCGCCCCCGAACGAGCGACTCCGCGGCTCGGCGAGGTCGTCGCGCAGGGCATGGTCGCGGTCGGTGGGTCCGGCGATCGTCTTCGGGGCGATCGCGGACGGGCGGGCCGGCTCGCGCAGGCGGGAGGCGGAGCTTCATGCTCCTTCCGCGCTCCGTCGGTCGCTGTCATCATCGCGCGCATGACGTCGCCTTCGACGCTCGCGGCGGCGCGCCCCGATCCGGCCGGCGCGCCGATGTCCGTCGTCGCCCTCCTCGCGGTCGGGGCGGGGTTCTCGGCGGCGAGCCTCTACTACAACCAGCCCATCCTCGGCGCGATCGCGCGCGACCTCGAGGCGACGCCGGCCGCCGTCGGGTGGCTCCCTACGTCGACGCAGCTCGGCTACGCGAGCGGGATCTTCCTCTTCGCGCCCCTCGGAGACCGGTTCGATCTCCGGCGCGTCATCGTCGTCAAAGGGGCGGCGCTCGCGCTCGCCCTGACGCTCGCCGGGCTCGCGCCGTCGATCACGCTCCTCGCCGCGGCGAGCCTCGCCGTCGGTCTGCTCGCGACGACCGCCCAGGACTTCGTCCCGGCGGCGGCGGCGCTCGCGCCTCCGACGGCCCGCGGGAGGATCGTCGGGATCGCCATGACGGGCCTGCTCCTCGGCATCCTCCTGTCGCGCGTCGTGAGCGGGTTCGTCGGAGAGCACCTCGGCTGGCGCGCGGTCTACTTCGGCGCGGCGGCGGCGGTCGCGTCGGTGACGGCGCTCGCTCACGTCCGCCTGCCGACGCTACGCCCGACCGCGACCGCGTCCTACGGCGCGCTCCTCCGCTCGACGCTCGGCCTCCTCCGCGCAGAGCCGCTCCGCCGCGCCGCGCTCGCGCAGGCGCTCCTCGCCGTCGCGTTCAGCGGGTTCTGGTCGACGCTCGCGCTCGCCCTCGCGGAGCCGCCTCACCGGATGGGGAGCACCGTCGCGGGGGCGTTCGGCCTGGCGGGCGCCGCCGGCGCCCTCGTCGCGCCGATCGCGGGCTCGATCGCCGACAAGCGCGGACCGGAGCGCGTCATCCGGAGCGGCGTCGCGCTCGTGATCGCCTCGTTCGCGTCGATGGCGGTCGCGCCCGCGTCGCTGCCGGTCCTGATCGCCGGCACGATCGCGTTCGATCTCGGCGTCCACGCGTCCCTCATCTCCCACCAGACGATCGTGTACGGGCTCGACGCGACGGCGCGGAGCCGCTCGAACGCCGTCCTCGTGAGCTCGATGTTCCTCGGGATGGCCGGCGGCTCCGCGGCCGCGAGCCGCGTCTTCGCCGCGTGGGGGTTCTCCGGCGTGGCCGTCCTCGGCGCGGGGGCCGCGACCCTCGCGATGCTCGTCCGCGTGCTGCCGGCGGGTCGCGGAGGAGCGAACCGATCCGCGCCGTGAAGGGACGCGGGGGCGCCGGCGCCCTCACATGCAGCGGCGAGCTTCCTCGCTCCACGTCGTCGTGCCGTCGCAGACGCACTCGCAGTCCGCCTTGACCCAGCGGGTCCCGGTGAAGCACGGACCGCCCTGAGGCGCGCTCGCTTGCGTGCAGCCCGCCCAGCCTCCCGGGGCGTCGTTCGAGCCTCGAGGCGGGATCGCGCAGGTCCGCGCGTCGGCGTCCCACAGCCCGACGTCGCACGAGCGCTCGGCGGCGGGCGCGCCTCCCGCGGAGCTCGCCGGATCGGACGTCGGCGCGCTCGACGCGGGGGCGACCCCGGCGCGGGCGCTCGATTCGGCGGGGACGACGGGCGCGCTCGGCGGCCGGGGCGCGCTTTCGCATCCGATCGCCAGCGCGATCAGCGCGAGCGCCACCGTCATGCTTCGCGTGCTTCGCGTCGGAGGGACCATCGACCCAACGTACCTCACCTGTCGCAGCCGCTCTGGAAACGTCGTCGCCGACGAGCCGCTTCCGCGCGGCCAGGCGACGGACCGCGGCGCCCGGAAGGAGCACGCGGGCCCGGGCAGCAGACGTCCATCGTTGCAGCGGGCGCCGGGTCGGCGCGCGTCCGTCGTTGCAGCGACCCGGAGGACAGCGACGTCCATCGTTGCAGCGGGCTCGCGGTCGGCGCGCGTCCGTCGTTGCAGCGGCCCGGAGGACAGCGACGTCCATCGTTGCAGCGGGCCCCGCGGTCGGCGCGCGTCAGTCGTTGCAGACGATCGAGCCCTTGATCGTGACGCTGCCGGCGGCGGCGACGCGGCCGAGCTCGACGTCGAACTCCACGCGCGACCCATCGCGCTGCGCGACGACCGTGCCCGCCGTCTTGTTCCATACGTAGCTCGCCCGGTCGCCGCTCGTGACGTTGAGCACCGTGGGGGGCTCGGCCCAGTCCTCCTCGCCGAGGATCACGACGGAGAGCTCGAACGGCGGATCGACGCCGAGCTCCTCCGAGCGGACCTGGAACGACGCGCCGCCGGAGACGCCGCCGCACGTACCGGCCTTCCCCTTCAACGTGACGGTGATGTCGCCCGTGAACGTGAGGTCGACGTCGTTCTTCGAGCTCGTCGTCCCGGACGAGCCCGAGCTGCCGGACGAGCCCGAGCTCCCGGAGCTCCCCGAGCTGCCCGAGTCGTCCGGCGTGCCCGACGTCCCGGAGCTCGAGCCGCTCGTGCTGGACGGGGTGGTCTCGTCGTCGGAGCACGCCGCGCCTCCCAGAGAGAGCGCCGCGGCGAGGAGGAAGAGCGACGGGGAGAACGTACGGCGGGTGTGCGCGGAGAGCTGGCCGTTCATGCCGGCATTCTACGACGGCCTCCCGGCTCCGCCCGAGGCGATCGACCCGACGCCTGCGTTCGGGTGACACGGCCTCCTCCGCGCTGCGACGCGATCGTCCGCAGGCTCGGCGAGGCGGGCTCGACGCGCGCTCACGATGAGCGCGATCGGCTCCGTCGCGCCCGCGCGCCGGCGCCGGGCTTCGCCGCGGCGCGGGCCTTCGTCGTCGCGGCGGCTCCGCGCGCCGGACGGAAGCGGAGCGCCGACCACGTGTCGTCGACCGCGACCTGCGTGACGGCGCGGAGCCCCGCGCGCTCGACGGCCTCCCAGCCGACGTCGCGCGTGAGATCCGTCTTCACGCCGGAGGTCGTCTTCGGGTACGCGATCCAGAGCGGCGTCGATCCGGCGACCGACACGACCTTCGGCAGCAGCGCGGTGAGCGCCGCGCGGGACGCGGCGAAGGCGAGCACCGCGTCGGCGCGCTTCGGCGACGCGGTCGTCTTCGTCCCGAGCGAGAACCCCTTCGGCGCGGCGAGGAGCGCGACGGTCGCGTGCGGCGCCAGCCGGAGGCGCTCGGCCAGGGGCTTGGTGCTCGGCGCGGGGCGCGCGGGCTTGCCCGTCGACACGAGCATCGCGAGCGTCTTCTCCACGCGGCGCGCCCGCGTCTCCGGCTTCTTCGCCGCGAGGATCGCCTCGGCGTGCTCGCGCTGATGCGAGTACGCGAGCGCGGACCAGGCTCTCTTCGCGGCCGCGTTCCTGCGCAGCGCCTCCGCCAGCTCGGGCGGCGCCGTGACGGTGCGCGGCGCGTCGTCCTTCGCGATCGTGACGCGCACCGTGTCTCCGACGCGGATCCTCGCCTTCTCGGCCAGCTCGCGCCGGAAGCCGAGGACGTGGCGCCCGCCCATCGGGGCGAGCGACATCGACATCGCGACGCCGTGGATGGTCACGACGACGGGCACGCGCGCCCTCGCCCCGAAGAAGGCGACGCTGTCGAACGGGAGCTCGATGTAGGGATGCGCCTTGTTCGGTCCGGCGCCGAGGAGCGTGTAGGTGAACGACTTCGTCGGGCTGCGCGCAGGCATGGGACGCTCAGGCTACGGCGCCTCGCCCCTCGACGTTCGCGAAAAAGCGCCCGGCGCCGGTCCGCGAGGGAGACGGCGGGCGGCAGGCCCCGTTCGCCGCGTCTCGGGCGGCTAACAATTCGCAACAATCCCCACGCGAACGGCTGACGAACGGCCACCACACTGGGCGCGTGAGGAACGCTACCGCGACGGAGGACGTCGCCAGGACGATCGGCTCGAAGCGCACGGTGAGCGGTCGGTGGGCGCGCAGGGCGGCGGGGCTGGCGCTGTCGGCGGTGGTCGTCGCCCTGGCCGGTCGAGCGGCGCTCAAGCACGCGCGCGCCGACGACGCGCCGCGGTACGTGACCGCCGAGATCGTGCGGGGCGATCTGCGGGTGACGGTGACCGCGACCGGCACGCTCGCCGCGCTCGGCGCGGTCGAGGTCGGCTCGGAGGTGTCGGGCCGCGTCCAGGCCGTCTACGTCGACTACAACGAGCCCGTCAAGAAGGGCCAGGTGCTCACGGAGATCGATCCGATGCAGCTCCAGGCCGAGGCGACGCAAGCGGCCGCGCAGCTCAAGGTCAACCAGGCGGCGGTCGCGACCGCCGAGGCCACGCTCGTCGAAGCGAAGCAGGCGCTCGACCGGACGGCGACCGAGGTCGACAGGGGCCTCGTCGCGCCGAAGCAGCTCGAGGCGGCGGAGGCCGCGCACGCCCGCGCGATCGCCGCCGTGGCGAGCGCGAAGGCGAGCGCGGCGCTCTCGGCGGCCGCCGTGAGCTCGTCGAGCTGGAAGCTCTCGAGGACCAAGATCGTCTCGCCGATCGACGGCGTGGTGCTCTCACGATCCGTCGAGCCCGGGCAGACCGTGGCCGCGAGCTTCCAGACGCCGGTCCTCTTCAAGCTCGCCACGGACCTCACGTCGCTCGAGCTGAAGGTCGACGTCGACGAGTCGGACGTCGGACGCGTGAGCGAGGGCCTCACCGCCGAGTTCCGGGTCGACGCCTACCCCGACCGCGTCTTCACGTCGAAGGTCCGCAGCGTCCGCAACGAGGCGAAGACCACCTCGAACGTCGTGTCGTACGAGGCGATCCTGACGGTCGACAACGCCGAGCGCCTCCTCCGCCCCGGCATGACGGCCACGGCGACGATCACGAGCGAGCTGCACGAGGACGTGCTCCTCGTCCCCAACGCGGCGCTGCGCTTTCAGCCGACGATCCGCGCCGGGGGCGGCCCGCCGGGCGCGCCGCCGGGCCCCCAGGTCGTCGCGGAGCCGCCGCTGCCGAAGGGCCGACGGCGCCTCTACGTCCCGGGCGGATCGGGGCCGAGCCCGGCCTCGGTCGTGGCGGCGACGGGCGCGACCGACGGGACCCACACCGAGCTCCGCGAGACGACGCTCGCCCCCGGATCGCTCGTCATCGTGGACGTGGAGGAGCCGCAGTGAGCGACGCCCCCGCCGGCGGCGCGGCCCCGCCCGTCGTCTCCCTCCGCGGCGTCACGCGCGTGTACGGGGAGGGCGACGCCGCCGTCGCCGCGCTCGGCGGCGTCGACCTCGACATCGACGACGGCGAGTTCGTCGCGATCATGGGCGCGAGCGGCTCCGGCAAGAGCACCTGCATGAACCTCATCGGGGCGCTCGACGTGCCGACCGCCGGGACGTACCGGTTCTGCGGCGTCGACGTCGGCGGCCTGGACGCCGACCAGCTCGCGCTCCTCCGCCGACACTACCTCGGCTTCGTCTTCCAGGGCTTCAACCTCCTCAAGCGCACGTCGGCGCTGCAGAACGTGGAGCTGCCGCTGATCTACCGCCGCGTGCCGCGCAAGGAGCGCCGCGAGCGCGCCCGCGAGGCGCTGCGGGTCGTGGGGCTCTCGGATCGCGAGGACCACACGCCCGCGGAGCTCTCCGGCGGGCAGCAGCAGCGCGTCGCCATCGCGCGCGCCCTCGTCACCGATCCTCTCCTTTTGCTCGCCGACGAGCCGACGGGCAACCTCGACGAGGCGCGCAAGCTCGACATCCTCCGACTGCTCGTGGAGCTGAACCGCGAGCGCGGGCTCACCATCGCGATGGTGACGCACGAGCCGGAGATGGCCGCCCGCGCCAGCCGCGTCGTCGAGTTCCGCGACGGGCGCGTGTCACGCGACTACCTCACGCGAGGAGGGGACGTCGATGTTGCTTAGCGCGGTCTTCATGGCCCTCGTCGAGATCAGGCGAAACGCCGGGCGCTCGCTCCTCACCGCGCTGGGGATCGTCATCGGGGTCGCGGCGGTCATCGCGACGGTCACGCTCGGCGACTCCGCGACCAAGAAGGTCACGAGCGACGTCGCGGCGCTCGGCAACAACATGCTGATGCTCTCTCCCGGCAGCATGCGGCGCGGGCCGGTCGCTTCGAGCGCGACGCCGCTCACGATGGCCGACGTCGCGGCGCTCGAGCGCGAGATCGCCGGGCTCGCCGCCGTCGCGCCGACGGCGTCGCGCACCGAGCTCGTCGTCTTCGGCAGCAAGAACCACTCCGCTCAGGTGACCGGCTCGACGAACGACTTCCTGGCCGTGCGAGGCTGGAAGATGGCGCGGGGGCGCGCGTTCAGCGAGACCGAGGTCGCCGGCGCCTCGTCGTCGTGCATCCTCGGCAGCACGACGGCGGCGGAGCTGTTCGGCAAGGGCAACCCGCTCGACGCGACGATCCGCGTCGGCAAGACATCCTGCACCGTGATCGGCGTGACCGTCTCCAAGGGGAAGTCGACGTTCGGACAGGATCAGGACGACTTCGTCCTCGTGCCGCTCGCCACGTTCCAGCGGCGCATCGCGGGGAACAAGGACGTCGGCATGGTGATGATGTCCGTCGACGGCAGGCGCTCCACCGCCTCGGTCGTCCGTCAGGTCCAGGCGCTGATGCGCGAGCGCCGCCACGTCCAGCCCGGCGCCGAGGACGACTTCGACGTCCGCGACATGAAGGAGATCGCGACGGCGCTGTCGAGCGTGACGACCACGCTGACGGCGCTCCTCGGCGGCGTCGCGGCCGTCAGCCTCCTCGTCGGAGGCGTCGGGATCATGAACATCATGCTCGTCGCGGTGACGGAGCGGACGCGCGAGATCGGCATTCGGCTCGCCGTCGGCGCGCGCAGCGTCGAGCTCTTGACGCACTTCTTGATCGAAGCCGCGGTGCTCTCGCTCTGCGGCGGTACGGTCGGCATCGTCCTCGGGCTCGGCGGCTCCTACGTCGCGACGCGCCTGTCCGGGCTCCCGTTCGCGTTCTCGCCCGTCGTCGTGCTCGTCGCGTTCGGGTTCTCCGTGACGGTCGGCCTCGTCTTCGGGTTCTTGCCCGCGCGGCGCGCGGCGCGCCTCGTCCCCACGGAGGCGCTCCGCCATGAGTGAGCGCGGACGCGAGGCGTCGCGCGCGCGGCGCCGAGGCGCGAGGCGCTCGCGACGGGTCGCCCTCGCCTTCCTGGCGGCCCTCGCCGCGCCCTCGGCGGACGCCCGCGCCGAGTCGCTCACGCCGAGCGACGTGATCCGGCAGGTGGTCGAGAAGAACCCGACCCTCCGGGCGACCGTTCAGGGGGTCGCGGCCGCACGGGCGTCGGTCGACAGCGAGTCCGCTCGCTACGATCCGACGCTCAAGGTCACCCTCGGCGGCACGCGCACGCGCAACCCGTCGCTGTCGACGAACGGCGTGCTCGTCGGATCGTCCGAGACCGTCCAGGCCGAGGCCACCCTGAGCAAGACGCTGTCGCTGGGCACGGAGATCTACGGCACCGTGGGCTCGACCTGGTCTCGCATGGGATCGCCGATCTTCCTGGGCTCCGCGCAGAGCGGGACGACGCCGCTCGTCCTGACGCTCGGCCCCGGTTACCTGTTCTCGGCGAAGGCCGGTGTGACGCAGCCTCTCCTCCGCGGCGCGGGCCGGGACGTCGTCATGGCCGCGTACGATCAGGCGCTCGCCCAGCGCAGCGTCGCCGACCGCGAGCGCGATCGCCAGGCGAGCACCCTCGCGCGTGACGCCCTCTCGGCGTACTGGGAGCTCTGGTACGCGTCGGCGGCCCTGGCGGTGGATCGCGCGGCGCGCGACGTCGCCCTCGCGCAGCGCGACGACGCGCTGGCGCGGACGGCGACCGGCTCGCTCGCGAGGGCCGACGTGCTCACGTTCGAGACGCAGCTCGCGTCGAAGGAGGAGACCGTGATGCAGTCCGAGCTCGATCGGCGGACGCGCGCGAACGACCTCGCCCGCCTGCTCGGCCGCGACGCCGGCGGCGACGACCTCGAGATCGTCGACGTCGCGCCCCCCGACACGGTCGACGCGCCCGCCGGCGAGACGGACGCGCTCGTCGCGCGCGCGCTCGCGAGCTCGCCCGACGTGGGCGCCAAGCGAGCCGCCGTGGAGCTCGCCGCGGTCAAGGAGCGCACGGCGGCGGATCCCTATCGGGCGCGCCTGGACCTGGACGCCTACGTCCAGGCCCAGGGCCTCGGGAACGACGACGTCCCGAGCGCGTTCACGCAGCTCGCCGGGCTCGGAGCGCTCAGCGCGCACGTGGGCTTGACGCTCGAGCTGCCGCTGACGGCGACGCGCGCGCGCGGCGAAGCGGATCGCGCGCGCGCGACCACCGAGAGCGCGGAGAGCGAGCTCACCGCGGCCAAACAGTCGGTCGCGAGCGACGTGTCGAGCGCTCGGCACAAACACGAGCTCGCCCGACGCCGCGTCGAGCTCGCGTCGGAGAGCGTGAGGTACGCCGAGGCGCAGCTCGACGCGGAGAAGGAGCGGTTCAAGACGGGCAGCGGGACCGCGCTTCAGGTCATCCAGTCGCAGGACTCCGTCCAATCCGCGGCCAAGCGCCTGGCGCGCGCGCGCGCGGATCGCGTCGAGGCGCGCCTGGCGCTCTCGCACCTGACGGGGGACCTGCTCTCCGAGGTCGCGAGCGCGGCGCCACGACGGGCCTCCTCGATCGTCGGCTGGTCGGCCCCTCGGGTGGGACCGTTCTGACGAGGCGCCGGTGATCGACGCGCCCGCGTCCCCACCGAACCTCGCCAGCGAGCCGGCGGCGACTCACTTGGTCATGCGCCAGATCCGGCCGCGATCGCGCTCGGTGAAGTAGATGCTCGTCCCGTCGTCGGCCAGCCCCATCGGGCGCTCGAGGTCCGACGCGAGCACCCTCACCTCCGTGCCGTCCTGCTTGTTCACCCGGACGACGCTGCCGGCGGCGTCGAGCGTGATGTACGCGTGCCGGGCGTCGACGACGATCGTGCCGAAGCCGACGCGGTCGGCGAGCGCGATCGGGTCGCCCTGATCCTTGGCGGCGCGGAACGCGCTGGAGTCGCTCGTCCAGTACACGGCGTCGTCGTCCAGGGTGAGGCGGCGTACGCGCGGAGCCGTCCTCCACTGATCGGTCCGTTCGCTGCCGTCGCGACGAGCGCGACCGATCATGCCGGACCGACTCGCCCAGTAGACGTGGGTGGCGTCGACGGCGACGCCTTCGATCTCGGCGTTCACGACGAGCGACGCGAGGTGCGTGGTCCGCTCGTCCGCCGTCACCGCGCGAACGCCGTGGTCGAGCGGGCCGCGCGAGGTGAAGTACGTGACGTCGTCGCGGCGTGCGAGATCGAGCGTCTGCCCGCCGTCCCATACGCTCCGAGGCCCGCGCGAGGCGTCCTTCGGCAACACGTAGAGGCTCTCGTCCCACATCGAGCTGACGACGATCCTCGTGTCGTCCACCAACAGGTCGAAGGAGTCTCCGAAGGCGGCGAGCGTCGCGATCGCGCCGCCGTCCTTGGGGAGCGCGTAGAGCGCGCCGGTCCCGGCGTCGCGGTAGACGTGCGAGGTGACGTACACGCTCGCGTCGTCCACCGCGACGTACCAGGGCGCGGGGAGCGCCTCGGCGATCACGTACGGCGTGCACTCGCCGTCGCGGCACTCCCCCCCGCCGCAGTCCCGCCCGCAGATCCCGCAGGCGCGGGGATCGGCCGGCGACGGCTCGCAGGGCGTCGCCGCGTCCTCGCCGGCGGAGGCCGGCGCGAGGGCATCGGGGAGCGCGGCGCCGGCCTCGGCGGGCTCCGGCGCCCCGACGAGCGCCAAGCCACATCCCTCCGCGCCGGTCGCCGCCGCCAGCAGGAGCCCGACGACGAAGGGATACAGCGTCGCCGCGCGGCGCACGTTCGAACGCACCGCTCGAGCTTAGCTCATCCCGCGGCGCGGCACGACGCGCCCCGACCGTCGCGCCGCCGGCGCGGGCGCTGCGGCGCTCCCTCCAGCGGCCGCCCACCACTTTTGAGGGCGTCCCGCGCTGGTTATCGGTCCATGGGTGAAGACTCCGTGCATGCAGGGCGCGCTCGGTCGTACCGGGCACATCGGCCTGATCGTGCTCGCGCTGCTCGGCGCCGGCTGCAAGAAGCGCCGGCCGCCGGGGCCCGCGACGACGACGATCGCCTCGGCGGCGGCGCCGGTCGCGGAGAGCGCTCCGGCCCAGGACGAGAAGCCGCGGCTGCGGCCCTCGGTGAAGGCCTCGCGCCCGCTGCTCGATCCCGTGCTGAAGTACGTCGCGGCGGACGGCCTGCGAGGGCCGGCCTCCGTCCTCCACGACGACGTGAGCGACGTCTACCTCGTGAGCAACGTCGACGGATCGCCGACCGCCCGCGACGGGAACGGCTTCATCTCCAAGCTGAGCCCCGACGGGAAGAAGATCCTGCTCCGTTGGATCGAGGGCGGGAAGAGGAAGGTCGTGCTGAACGCGCCGAAGGGCATGGCGCTCCGAGGGAACGAGCTGTTCGTCGCGGACATCGACACCGTCCGCGTCTTCGATCGCAGGACGGGCGCGCCGCGGGGCGAGATCAAGATCGAGGGCGCGACGTTCCTCGACGACGTCACCCTCGCGCCCGACGGCCGCGTCCTCGTCTCCGACGCCGGCATGAAGGCGAACGCCGCGGGAGACGGGCTCGAGGAGTCGGGGACCGACGCGGTCTACTCGGTCTACCGGGACGAGCGCGTCACGAGCGTCGTGCTCGTCGCGAAGAAATCGCTCGCCGGTCCCACGGCCCTCCTGGGCACGCCCGACAAGACGTGGGGCGTCATGTTCCGAACCGGCGAGGTCTACTCGATCGGGAAGGGCGGAACGCTCGAGGACGTCCACATGCTCCCCGACGGCGAGCTCGAGGGGATCGCCGGCGCCGGACGAGAGCTGCTCGTCTCGAGCAGGGCGGCGAGCGCGATCTTCCGCGGGACGCCGGGCGGCGACTGGAGGATCGCCGTCGGCGACGTGAAGTCGCCGGGGGACATCGACTACGATCGAAAGCGCAAGCGCGTGCTCGTTCCGCTGTTCACCGAGAACGAGGTCCGCATCTACGGCCTCGAGTAGCCGCCGGCGCGACGCGCACTCGCGAGCCGGATCCACCGGCGTCGCGCTTCACGGATGCAGGACGAGCTGAGCCCTCCGCCGGCGCATCGCCACGTGGCGGATGGACGCAGCGAGGAGACGGGCTACGGAGACGACGGTCGCCCCGTACTCCGAGGCCGAGGAGGCCAGCGTGTCCGTGACGACGACGCGACGGAGGCCGGCCTCGCGGAGGCGGTCCATCGCTCCGGGTGTCAGGACCGCGTGGGTCGCGGCGACCGTGACGTCGCTCAAGCTCCCCTCCGCCTGGACCGCACCGGCCGCCGCCACCATCGTGCCTCCGGTCGTGATCATGTCGTCGACGATGATCGGGCGGCGCCCGCGGACATCGCCCGCGATGCGCTCGATGGAGACCTCCGCGCCGCTGGTCCTCACTTTGTAAGCCACGGCGACGGGCGCCCGTAAGCGGCGCGCGTACTCGCGGGCGAGCCTCACGGCGCCGACGTCGGGCGCGACGACGACGAGATCCCGCTCGCGCTCCGCGAGCTCGCCGTCGAGCGCCTCCACGAGCAGCGGCACGGCGGAGAGCGAGACCATCGGCGCGTCGAGGCACGCCCCGAGGACGTCGCTGTGAGGATCGACCGTGACGACGCGCTCGAACGGGGCCGTCCCGAGGAGCCGCGTCACGACTCGCGCTCCGAGCGGCACGCCGCTGAGCTTCCGGGCGTCCTGGCGCGCGTACCCGAAGTAGGGCACGACCGCGAAGATCGAGGCGGCTCCGCCCCGATGACACGCGTCGGCGATGAACAGAAGCTCGAGCAGCGCGTCGCCTCTCGCGGCCGCTCCGCTCGGCGTCGGCTGGACGATCGCCACGTCCTCGCCCTCGACCTCGAGGTCGTCGATCTCGACCTGGATCTCGCCGTCGGGGAAGCGAGCCGTACGGCAGACGCCGAGCGGCATTCCGAGCTCGCGCGCGACCTCGGCGCCGAGGGCCGGATGAGCCGAGCCCGTCAGGACGACGATGTTCGGAGGAGCCTCGGCCGACTCTCCGCTGGAGGCCATGTCCGGGACGGAGCACGCGACGTGCCGTCGTCGCCGGCGAGCGCGCTCGTCCGACGTCCGCGCTCAAGCCGCCGTGCGGACCGACGCGACGCCGCTCGCGCTCACGACGCGATCGCGGCCGCCCTGCTTCGCCGCGTAGAGCGCGGCGTCCGCGCGCGCCAGCACCGCGTCGATCGGCTCGTGCGCGTCGAGGTCGAGCGAGCTCGAGCCGATCGAGACCGAGACGGTCCACGGCACGCCGGCGATCCGACAGGAGGCCACGGCGGCGCGGATCCGCTCGCCGATCGCCGCGCCGTCCGCCGCGCTCGTCTGGGGCATCCAGGCGACGAACTCCTCTCCTCCGAAGCGGGCTACGACGTCGCTCGACCGGAGCGTCCTCCGCACGGTCGAGGCCACCGCGACGAGCGCCGCGTCGCCCTGGGCGTGCCCGAGCGTGTCGTTGATGCGCTTGAAGTGGTCGATGTCGATCATGAGCACGCTGCCCGGCGTCGACGTGGCGCGCGCGCTGGCCACCTCACCCTCGACCGCCGTGAGGAAGTACCGGCGGTTGTGGAGCCCGGTCAGCGGATCGATGGTCGCGAGCGCCGCGAGCTCCCGGTTCTTGCGCTCCAGCTCGTCGTTCTGCCGTTCGAGCTGCGCCTGGAGCTGCTTCAAGCGGAGGTAGTTGCTGACGCGCGCGCAGAGCTCGGCCGGATCGCACGGCTTGACGATGTAGTCGTCGGCGCCGAGGGAGAACCCTTCGACCTTGTTTCGGCTCTCACCCGAGCCGCTCAACATCAGCACGAACGCGCTGCGATTGGCCTCGACCGCGCGGAAGCGACGGAGGAAGCCGAAGCCGTCGAGGACGGGCATGTCGAGATCGCAGAGGATCATGTCGGGCGCGACCGCCGCGGCCACCGAGAGCCCCTCCTCGCCGTTCGAGGCCTCGTGGTAAGCGGAGAAGAGCCGCCGCTGCTCCAGCGTCGCGCGGATGATCCGCCGGATCGCGCGCGAGTCGTCGATGACGAGGACGGATGACGACGACCGGTCGAACGGAGTGGCCACTCACCTCGTGAACGGACCCGCGCGGCCGAAGGTTAACCGCCGCGCCTCGCGCCCGCCGACGTCGCGCAGAGCCAGACGTCGAGCTCGACGATCGCGGACGCGACGCTCAGGCGCGCGCGCAGCGGCGCGCCGTCGAAGCGCCGGCGGCCCCGCGCCGGCGAGCCGACCTCCGGCAGGCCGAGCGCGAGGCGGAGCTCCTCGGCCGCGAGGCTCGCCCGGAGGTTGCCCATCAGGACGTTGGCGGTCTCGAGGACGAGCGACTCGGCGATCTCCACCTCCTCGCTGTCGGTGAGGCGCTTCGCCATCCGCAGCATCGACGTCCGCTCGACGACGATCGAGAGGGTGAGCTCGAGGTCGGATCGGGACAGCGACACGTCCGCGACGAACACCGGGGAGCGCGTCGCGGATCGCTCCGGCACCACGGAGAACGGCGCCTGAACGAGCTCCCCCAACACGCGGACGAAGAGCGCGCCGGCCTCTTGCCAGGCCCTGGACTCGGCGACGGCGTCGATCATCGGAGAGCCGGGAGGTGCACGAACCGTGCGCGGCGGCGTCCGGCGCTCCGCGGGCGCGAGCGCCAAGTCCATGATGCTCCGCCCCTCACGAGCGCCAAGACGATGACGGGGGACGTCCCGAGGCGACGCCGCCCGCGCCCCAACCGGGCGGATCTTCGCGCGGCACGTTCGCTGCTTCGCAGCTCCTGCGATGACCGGCGACGACGATCTCCTGCGCGAGTTCCTCCTCGAGAGCGTCGAGAACCTCGACCGCCTCGACCAGGACTTCGTCGCGCTGGAGCGAGAGCCGGACGACCGGGAGCGGCTCGGCGCCATCTTCCGCACGATCCACACGATCAAGGGGACGAGCGGGTTCTTCGATCTCTCGCGGCTCGAGTCGTTGACGCACGCCGGAGAGACGCTCCTCTCCCGCCTGCGCGACGGGGAGCTCGCGCTCGACGGCGCGATGACGTCGGCGCTGCTCGCCACGGTCGACGCCGTGCGGGGGATGCTCGCGTCGATCGAGGCGGACGGCTCGGAGGGCAGCCTGGACATCGCCCCGCTCGTCGCGGAGCTCGCGCGCCTCGGCGCGCAGACGCGCCTCCCGCCACGCGGGCCCTCCGGCCCCGCCGGGGCGGCGGACAGCCGAGCGGCGGCGGCGGCCCCGGCGTCGAGCGAGAGAGCGGCGCCGCGCGGGGCGTCGATCGCCGACACGACCGTCCGCGTCGACGTCGGGTTGCTCGACGACGTCATGAACATGGTCGGCGAGCTCGTCCTGGCCCGGAACCAGATCGTCCAGCTCGGTCACCAGGTGACCGACCCCTCGTTCGTGAAGGCGTCGCAGCGCCTCGATCTGCTCACGACCGAGCTCCAGGCGGGCATCATGAAGACGCGGATGCAGCCCATCGGGAACGTGTGGAACAAGCTTCCGCGCGTCGTCCGCGACCTCGCGCACGCCCGCGGCAAGCGCGTCGACGTCGAGCTCGACGGCGCCGACACCGAGCTGGATCGCACCATCCTCGAGGCGCTCAAGGATCCGCTCACGCACCTCGTGCGCAACGCCGTCGACCACGGCGTCGAGACGCCGGCGCAGCGCCGCGCCGCCGGCAAGCCGGAGAGGGGGCGCCTCTTCCTGAAGGCGTTCCACGAGAGCGGCCAGGTCAACATCGAGGTGTCCGACGACGGCGCGGGCCTGGACGTCGCGCGCATCCGCGCACGCGCCGTCGAGCGCGGCCTCGTCACCGCCGAGCACGCCGCGCAGCTGAGCGAGCGCGAGGCGATGCGGCTCGTCTTCGAGCCGGGCGTCTCGACGGCGGAGCGGGTGACCAGCGTCTCCGGGAGAGGCGTCGGCATGGACGTCGTGCGGACCAACATCGAGAAGATCGGCGGCGCCGTCGACGTCGCGAGCGCGCTCGGCCGCGGGACGGTCTTGAAGATCAAGATCCCGCTCACGCTCGCCATCGTCCCCGCCTTGATCGTGACGGCGCGCGCCGAGCGGTTCGCCGTCCCGCAGGTGAACCTCCTCGAGCTGGTCCGGCTCGAGGGCGAGCAGCTGCGCGCGAACGTCGAGGAGGTGGGCGGCGCCACGCTCTGCCGCCTCCGCGGCGACCTCTTGCCGCTCGTCTTCCTCGATCGCGCGCTCGAGCTGACCGGCGCCGACCCCGAGCCCTCCTCGAAGGAGCGCGTCACCGTCGTCGTCGTCCAGGCCGACGATCGGCGGTTCGGCCTCGTCGTCGACGGGATCCGCGACACCGAGGAGATCGTCGTCAAGCCGCTCGGCAAGGAGCTCGAGGGGATCGGCGTCTTCGCCGGCGCCACGATCATGGGCGACGGCCGCGTCGCGCTCATCCTCGACGTCCTCGGGCTGGCGCGCCGCGCGGGCGTGGTCTCCGAGGCGCGCCCGCGCGGCGTCACGGACGAGCGCGGCGCCGCCGAGATCGAGCCCCAGGCTCCGCTCTTGCTCTGCCGCGTCGGCGAGGAGGGCCGGATGGCGATCCCGCTCTCGCTGATCGCCCGGATCGAGGAGATCGACCGAGCCTCCGTCGAGCGGACGTCGGGCGGGGAGGTCGTTCGGCGTCGGGGAGAGATCCTCCCGCTCGTCGATCTGAGCCGCTTCTTCGGGGCGACGTCACGCTCCACCGGGCCGCTTCACGTCGTCGTCTGCGCGGCCCCGATCACGGCTTCGGGGCAGGGCGTCGGCCTCGTCGTCGAGCAGGTACTCGACATCGTCGAGGAGCGGAGCCCGGCGCGCCTGCGCGGGACGCGGCCCGGCGTCCTCGCCACGGTCGTCGTGCGCGACGAGGTGGCCGAGCTGCTCGACGTCGAGGGCGTCGTCCGGATGGCGGCGCGACGCGTCGAAGGGGCGGTGGCGGCGTGATCGCCTCGCGAGACGCGAGCGACGCGCCCGCGACGCGCCAGCTCTGCACCTTCTTCGTCGACGGGCTTTTGTTCGGCGTCGACGTCGTGAACGTCCAGGAGGTGCTCCGGCACCAGGCGACGACGCCGGTGCCGCTCGCCCCCGCGGCGGTCCGCGGGCTCATCAACCTGCGCGGGCAGATCGTGACGGCGATCGACGTGCGCGCGCGCCTCGGGCTCCGACCGCGGCGGACCGAGGACTCGCCGATGAACGTCGTGGCGACGACGAGGGACGGCACGGTCAGCCTCCTGGTCGACGAGATCGGCGACGTGATCGAGGTCCACGAGCGCACCTTCGAGCGAGCACCGGCGGCGATGAACGTCACGCTCCGCGCCGCCCTCCTCGGCGTGTTCGATCTCGAAGGGCGAATCCTCCTGCTCCTCGACGCGGAGGAGGTCGCCGCGCTCGGCGGCACGTGTGGATCGAGGGTCAACGAAACGTCGACGCGGGAGCGATGAAGAACATGCGAGAAGCGAGGGTTCACGAGAGGTCTCACGGCCGGCGTTCGGCGAGCGCCGGAGAGAACGGCGCGTCGAACGGTCGACGGTCGCCGCTCCGCCGCCGGCTCGAGGAGTACGAGAGCCAGCTCCGCGCCGTCGGCCTCTCGCAGGCGATGGTCGAGTTCGATCTCGAGGGTCGCGTGCTCCACGCCAACGAGCTCTTCCTCGCCTGCGTCGGCTACGACCTCGAGGAGGTCCGCGGCCGTCACCACCGGATGTTCGTGGACCCGAGCTTCGCCGCCGCGCAAGAGTACCGCGCGTTCTGGTCGGACCTCGTCGCGGGCCGACACCGCGCCGCCGAGTCCAGGTGCGTCGGCAAGGGCGGGAAGGAGGTCTGGTTCCAGGCGTCGTACGCCCCGCTCTTCGACGCGAGCGGCAGGCCGTACAAGATCGTGAAGATCGCGTCCGACGTCACGGAGGCGAAGCTCCGCGCGGCGGACCTCGCCGGGCAGATCGCGGCGATCGACAAGTCGCACGCGCTCATCGAGTTCGCCCTCGACGGCACGATCCTCGACGCGAACGAGAACTTCCTCGTCATGATGGGCTACGCCGCGCACGAGGTCAAAGGCCGCCATCATCGCATGTTCTGCGAGGAGGCCTTCACGACGAGCTCGGAGTACGCCCGCTTCTGGGAAGAGCTCGGCGCGGGGAGGTTCCGCGCCGGAGAGTTCAAGCGCGTCGGGAAGGACGGCAGGGAGGTCTGGCTCCAAGCCTCCTACAACCCGATCTTGGGCCTGAACGGGCGCCCGGTGAAGATCGTCAAGTTCGGCGCCGACGTCACGCCCCTCCGGAGGCTCGTGACGGCCATCTCGAACGGCGCGAGCTCGCTCGGAGCGGCGTCCGAGGAGCTCTCGGCGCTGAGCGAGCAAATGGCGACCAACAGCGCCGCGACGTCCGCGCAGGCCCTCGCCGTCTCCGCCGCGACCGAGCAGGTCGATCGGAACATCCAGACGGTCGCGACCGGCACCGAGGAGATGACCGCGAGCATCCGCGAGATCGCCAAGAGCGCCACCGAGGCCGCGTGCGTCGCGACCGGCGCGGTGAAGGTCGCGGAGACGACGAACGCGATCGTCGGCAAGCTCGGAGAGAGCAGCGCCGACATCGGCAAGGTGATCAAGGTGATCACGTCGATCGCTCAACAGACCAACCTCCTCGCGCTGAACGCGACGATCGAAGCCGCGCGCGCCGGCGCGGCCGGCAAGGGCTTCGCGGTCGTCGCCAACGAGGTCAAGGAGCTCGCGAAGGAGACCGCGAAGGCGACCGAGGACATCAGCCAGAAGATCGAGACGATCCAGAGCGACGCGCGCTCGGCGGTGGACGCGATCGGACAGATCGGACGGATCATCACCCAGATCAACGACCTCCAGAACACGATCGCCAGCGCCGTCGAGGAGCAGACCGCGACGACGAACGAGATCGCGCGCAACGTGAGCGACGCCGCCCGCGGGAGCGCCGAGATCGCGCAGAACATCACCGGCGTCGCCGCCGCGGCCGAGACCACGTCGTCCGGCGCGAGCGACACCAACCGCGCCGCCGGCGACCTCGCCGCCCTCGCGGCCGAGCTCCAGAAGGTCGTCGGCGACTTCGGGACGTCCAACCGCCGGAGAAACGGACAAGCACCATGAGAGCCCTCGTGATCGACGACTCCCGCGCCATGCGCGCGATCCTCCGCAAGATCCTCCGCGGCATCGGCGTCGACGTGACGGAGGCGGAGCATGGGCGCGCGGCGCTCGACGTCCTCCGCGGCGCGACGACGTTCGAGCTGGCCCTGATCGACTGGAACATGCCCGAGATGGATGGCCTCCAGGTCGTCAAGGCGATCCGCGCCGACCGTCGGCTCGACGCGATGCGGATCATGATGGTCACGACGGAGACCGAGATGGGTCAGGTCGTCCGCGCCGTCGAGGCGGGAGCGAGCGAGTACCTGATGAAGCCGTTCAACGCGGCCGCGGTGGTCGAGAAGCTCGCCATCCTCGGCCTCCTGGAGACGGAGTGACCGCCGCGTCGCGCCCGCCCGAAGCGCGCTCCCCGCGCGCGAGGCGCATCCGGGCGCTCGTCGTCGACGACTCCGTCCTCGATCGCCGCGCGCTGACCGAGATCCTGCGCGCCGACGACGCCGTCGAGGTGGCCGCGGTCGCCGCCACGGGGGCGATCGGCCTCAAGCGGATCGCCGAGGTCGCTCCGGACGTCGTCCTGCTCGACGCGACGATGAACGACGCGAGCACCGTCGAGACCGTGCGCGCGATCCGCGCGTCGTGGCCTCGGCTCCCCATCCTGATCGCCTGCTCTCGCGCCGAGTGCGCCGCCGCGCGCCAGGCGATCCAGAGCGGCGCGACCGACTACGTCACCAAGCCGGATTCGCCCTCGGCGGACGACCGCGCGCGGTGCGCCGCCGACATCTTGTCGAAGGTGCGGGCCGCGGCCTTCACGCCCGAGTCGCCGCCCCCGGGCGGGCCGGCGCGGAGGGCGCCGGACCCCGTGAGCACGGCGCCGCTGTCGCTCGGCCCGGTGACGGCGATCGCGATCGGCGCCTCGACCGGAGGCCCGACGGCGCTCGCGCGGGTGTTCGCTTCCCTGCCCCACGACCTGCCCGTCCCCGTCTTCATCGTCCAGCACATGCCGCCGATGTTCACGCGGAGCCTCGCCGCGCGGCTCACGGCGAGCAGCGGCTTCGACGTCGTCGAAGCCGCGGACGGAGATCCCGTCGCGCCCGGCCGCGCGTACGTCGCTCCCGGCGACTTCCACATGACGGTCGCGCGAGGGTCGTCGGGCTGCGGTGACGTGCGGATCGCCCTCAACCAGGAGCCTCCGGAGAGGTCGTGCAGGCCGGCGGTCGACGTGCTCTTCCGCTCGGTCGCCGCCGTGTACGGCGCCGGCGCGCTGGCGGCGGTCCTCACGGGGATGGGCCACGACGGCACGCGCGGCGCGCGGCGGATCGCCGAGTCCGGGGGGACGATCATCGTCCAGGACTCGGCGACCTCGGTCGTCGCGACCATGCCCGCCTCCGTCGCGGTCGCCGTCGGCGTGGACGGTGTCTACCCCATCGACGGCATCGCCGCCGAGCTCTGCGCGCGCGTCCGTCGCCGCGCCGCGCCGCTCCGGCATCGCCCCCCGAGCGCGCCATGAGCGTGAGCCCGGAGAGCTTCGCCCACGTCTGCGCGCTCGTGCGCCGGCGCTCGGCGATCGTCCTGGAGTCGGGGAAGGAGTACCTCGTCGACGCGCGGCTCGGGCCGGTCGCGAAGGACGCGGGGTTCGCGTCGATCGACGACCTCGTCGCGCACGTCCGTCGGATCGAGGCGGGCCGCGAGCACGAGGAGCTCGCGCGGTCGATCGTCGAGGCGATGACCACCACCGAGACGTCGTTCTTCCGCGACGTGCATCCGTTCTCGATCCTGGAGACGAAGGTGCTCCCCGAGCTCGTCCAGGCGAGGGCGCGGCGGCGCGCGCTCCGGATCTGGTGCGCGGCGGCGTCGACCGGCCAGGAGCCGTTCAGCGTCGCGATGCTCCTCTGCGAACACTTCCCCCAGCTCGCGAGCTGGGACGTCCGGATCTTCGCGACGGACATCAACCGCGCCGTGCTCGATCGAGCGCGCAGCGGCGTCTTCCGCCAGCTCGAGATCAATCGGGGCCTCCCGGTGAGGATGCTCGTCAAATACTTCGACAGGCGCGGGCTCGACTGGCAGATCAAGCCGGAGATCCGGCGGATGGTCTCCTTCCAGGAGCTCAACCTGCTCGAGCGCTGGCCGCTGTTCGGTCGGCAGGACGTCGTCCTCATGCGGAACGTCCTCATCTACTTCGACGTCCCGACGAAGAAGCAGATCCTCGGGCGCGTGCGGGAGGTGATGGCGGAGGACGGCGTCTTGTTCCTCGGCGGCACCGAGACGACGATGAACCTCGAAGACTCGCTCGTGGGCGAGCGGCTCGCCGGCCCGGGGGTGCTCTTCCGCGCGAAGGGCGCCGCCGGGCGCCCCGGCGAGACCAAGACGGGGTGAGCGACGGGCTCCGCGCGTCGGCCCCCTCTCGCGCTCGGCGCGGGCGCTGCGCTACGCTGGAGGCGTGAAGCTCCGCTTCGGTCTCGTCGGACTGGCCGCCGCCAGCGCGGCCGGCTGCTCGCTCCTCATCGACTCGAGCGGCTTCACGAGCCCCCCGACCGCGCCGCCGGAGCCGCTCGTGACGACCGACGCCGAGCCGCCCGACGCCGAGGCGAGCGACGCGGGCGCGGAGGCGGACGCGGACGCCGACGCGTCGCAGGTCCATCCGTACGTCCAGGCCGTCCTCGCCGACGGACCGTCGCTCTACTACCGCCTCGAGGAGACGAGCGACGGGCCAGTGAAGGACGAGATGGGCGCCTACCCCGCGACCTATCTGGCCGGCGGCGTCCACTCCGCGCCGGGGGCCTTCGCCGGGAGCACCGGACTTCACCTCGCGGGCAGCGGCGGCGTCGACACCGGCGACGTCTTCGACTTCGAGGGCTCGAGCCCGTTCACGCTCGAGGCGTGGTTTCGTCCGGACTCGTACGACCAGAACTACCGCTTCCTCTTCCACCACAACGACGAGCGGGACCTCCGCCAGAACTACGGCATCTACGTCCAATCGCCGAACGGCCTCGGGTTCGAGCGCTACGTCGACGGAAGCGGGCGCGCCGCGCACGCGTCGCTCCCGGAGGTCGGCTCCTGGTACCACTTCGCCGGCGTGTACGACGGATCGGTGATGAGTCTCTTCATCGACGGCCAGCTCGTCGCGTCGAACAGCGACAACCGGGCCGCCAAGGACAAGCAGAGCTCTCTCATGATCGGATACGGCTACACCGGCGGAGGCGCGGTCCTGGGCGTCATCGACGAGATCGCCATCTACGAGAAGGCCCTCGACGCCGGACGCGTCCGCGCGCACTTCCAGGCCGCCCGGTAGACGGCCGCGTCGCCGGGCCTCGTTCGAGCCCCGGGCGGCGCCGGACGCGCGAGCCGCCCGGACGCCGGAGGGCCCGGAGGACGCGCCGCCGTTCAGCCGCGCGACGACGCTCGGCCCGTGAGGTCGCCCGCGCCCGCGACGCCGCGAGGGTCGCGGGCCGCCAGCTCGACGAGACCGAGGTCGCGGCCGAGCACGTAGGTCTCGAACGCGTAGCCGAAGATCGAGCTCACGTTGAGGCGCGGATCGATGCGATGCGCGACGCGCTCGTGCTCCGTCCGCAGCAGGCTCCAGTGCAGGTTCGCCTTCTCGTGGTGCACGGTGTGGAAGCCGTTGTCGAAGACGAGCGCGTTCATCCACGCCGAGACGAAGTTGCGCGAGTGGTTCCAACGCGAGGTCGGATCGCACCCGACGTGCTGGACCCAGTTCGTGAACATGATCCCCCAGAGCGCGCCGAACGCCGGGAGGCCGAGCGCCGAGAGGTAGACGAAGAGCCCGCGCCCGGGGCCGAAGCGCGCGATCGCGAGCCACGCCATCGCGGCGTGGGCCCCGTACACGACGACGTACTGCCCCCAGATCCCGAGCCACGCGGCCTTCGAGCGCCGGTAGAGCATCTGCCGGTAGCGCGCGAGCAGCGGCCCTTGCGTCGTCGTGGAGCGAAAGAAATGCGTGAAGGCGACCCAGGCGCTGTCGGGCCTCCCCGGCTCGACGAAGACCGTCGCGTCCCCCTCACGACCGGTGAAGCGGTGGTGGTTCAAATTGTGCGTCGGGATCCACCCGTAGGTCGGGAAGCCGTAGAAGACCGAGATCCACGCGGAGAACAGCCGGTTCGCGATCCGGCCGGTGAACGTCGGCACGTGGTTGTGGTTGTGCGCGATGACGGCCGCGCAGTAGGCGGCGTACATCGAGAGCGGCGTGAGCCAGCCCGCGAGCGCGGGGCGCAGGTATTGCGCCGCGACGAGCCCGGGCATGAGCACGAACGCCCACGCGAGGGTGCGGACGTCGGCGCGATAACGAAGTTTCATGTCCACCTTGCCTGGCCGGCGGAGTGCGTTAGTGATGCTCCCGCGGCTCGGCAGATTGTGGATCCGACGCTCGGCCTCGCCCATTCCAGGGGGTTTCAGGTTTTCCTCGATGAGCTCGCGACGAACGAACCGCACGGAAAACAAGCCTCGGCAGGCCCGCGCGCAGGCGACGATCGACGCCATCCTCGAGGCCACCATTCGAATTCTCGAGCGAGAGAGCCTCGAGCTCGCCACGACCACGCGCATCGCCGAGGTCGCCGGCGTGAGCGTCGGGACGCTGTACCACCACTTCGAGGACCGCGACGCGATCGTGAACGCGCTCCAGGAGCGCGAGTTCGCGCGGGCGCTCACGATGATGCAGGACGTCTTGTCGGAGGAGAACCTCGGGGCCGCGCCTCGCGAGACGGTCGACCGCGTCGTGCGCGGGCTGGCGAGGCTCTACGAGGCCTCCCCCGCGCTGCACCGCGTCCTCGCGATCGAGGGGCTCCGGGTGGCCAACGCGGAGCGGGTGCACGCGTTCGACCTCCGCGTGATCGACGTCGTCCGGGGCTTCCTCCTGCAGAGCCGCGAGCACCTCCGCTCCGACGACGTCGAGGCGGCGGCGTTCGTCGCCTACCAGTCCGTCCGCGCGACGATGCTCGCGAGCCTGCTCGAGCGCCCACCGGGGCTCGACCTCGAGACGCTCGTCGGGCAGCTCGTCGATCTCGTCGTCCGCTACCTCGTCCGCGACGACGCCGCCGGGGCGCCCGAGCGACGCCGGCCGTGACCGCGCGCTACCCGCAGGCCGAGTCGTCGTCGGCGAGCCCGACGAGCTCGCGCGCGTCGGCGCAATCGAGCCCGGCCTCGGCGTAGAGGACCCGCGCCGCCGACGTCAAGAGCGCGCGACGGTTCTCGGGCGAGGTCGCGAGCGCGGCCCGCAGCGCGCTGCGCGCGCCGGCGGGGACGTGGACGCTGTGGACGAGGAGCGGGGCCATCGTGAAGCTCATATGCGTGCTCGTTTTCCTTTCCCCCTACGATGCCCCGAGCCGGACGCCGTTGCTCCGTCCGGCGCGGCGCGCGACGCGGATCCGCTCGACACCGGCTCCGTACGGACGCAACGTAGCGAGCACCGACGTCATCGAAAGGGGCCCACATGCAAACACGTAAGCTCGGCGCGCTCGAGGTCTCCGCGATCGGCCTCGGCTGCATGGGAATGAGCGACTTCTACGGTCCGCGCGACGAGGGCGAGTCGATCGCGACCATCCACCGCTTCCTCGACAGCGGCGCGACGCTCCTCGACACGGCGGACATGTACGGGCCGCACACGAACGAAGAGCTCGTCGGCCGCGCGCTCCGCGGGCGACGCGACAAGGCGATCGTCGCCACGAAATGCGGGATCATCCGCGACCCGAACGATCCGGCGAAGCGCGGCTTCGACGGCAGCCCCGCGCACATCAAGCGCTCGTGCGAAGGCAGCCTCAAGCGCCTCGGCGTCGACGTGATCGACCTCTACCAGCTCCACCGCGTCGATCCGAGCACGCCGATCGAGGACTCGGTCGGCGCGCTCGCCGACCTCGTGCGCGAGGGCAAGGTGCGGCACATCGGGCTCTCGGAGGCGGGAGCCGCCACGCTCGAGCGCGCGCACGCCGTGCACCCGCTCGCCTCCGTGCAGACGGAGTATTCGCTCTGGAGCCGCGATCCCGAGGACGAGATCCTCGCGACGTGCGAGCGGCTCGGCATCGGCTTCCTCGCCTACAGCCCGCTCGGGCGCGGCTTCCTCACCGGCCAGATCAAGCGCTACGAGGACCTCGCCGCCGACGACTTCCGGCGGAGCAACCCGCGCTTCGTCGGCGACGCGTTCGCGAAGAACCTCGAGCTCGTCGAGAGGGTCGAGGTCATCGCGAAGGAGAAGGGCGTGACCGCGTCGCAGCTCGCGATCGCGTGGGTCCTCGACCAGAAGCCGTTCATCGTGCCGATCCCCGGCACCAAGCGCCGCAAGTACCTCGACGAGAACCTCGGCGCGCTCGACGTCCGGCTGACCGACGCCGACCGCGACGCGATCGAGCAGGCGTTCCCCCGCGGAGCCGCCGCGGGCACGCGCTACGCGGAGGCGATGATGAAGTTCGTCGACGCCTGAACGCACCCGCGCCGCGCGCGGCGGCTCACGAGGCCGAGCGGAGGATGTTCGCGATCTGCGTCTGCCCGAGCGGCGCGCCCGTGCGCCCCGCGACGCCGCGGGCGGCGAGGTGCGCGGCGATCGCGCGCTGCGAGAGGCCCTCGGACGCGAGGCGGCGGACGCTCGACACGATCGCCTGCTCGGCGTCGTCCGGTTCCACGTGCACGCCGTCGGCCGCGAGGCGGTAGCCGAACGGGACGGTGCCGACGCGCTCGCCGCGCGCCTTCTTCTCCGCGAGCGCGGCGCGGACGCGCGACCGCACGACGACCCGGCGGTAAGCGCGCGCGAGGTCGACGGCGCCGCGGGTGAAGCCCGGCCCCGGTTCCGGCGGCTCGACGCGCGCGCTCGGGGCGGTGCGCGAGCCGTCGGCCGTGCGGATCGTCGCGCCCTCCGCGAGCGCGGCGCGCTCGATGAGCCAGGCGACGAGCTCGTCGTGGGAGAAGCGCTCCGCGTTGGCCGCGACCAGCACGCCGGCGCCGTGATCGCGGAGGGCCGCGTAGGCGGCGACCAGCCCGGGCCGCTCGGCGATCGGCGTGGCGCCGCCGACGCCCACGTCGAGCTGCCACGCGCGGACCTCGACCCCCTCACGCTCGGCCCAGGCTTGGATGACCCGCCGTTGGGTCCCGGGCGCCTCGCTCGAGCCCTCGACGAGCTCGGGCCTCGTTTCGGTCAGGCGAATGTACGCGATCGCACGTCGCGCGCGCTCGGCGCCGCTCATCGAGCTCAGGTATGCCGGCGTCGATCTGTGTAGTCAACAACTATTCGCCGGCGCGGCGCCGGGTTAGAGGCTCGGGCGCCCACCGGCGTGACCGGCTCCCCCGGCCGCCGTGGCGAAACGACACGCAACATGTTCGCCCGGCACGGCATCAAGGAACTGGTGCGCTCTCCCGGTCGCCTCGCCGTCGCGACGAGCCTGGCCGGGTGGACGCGCGGGGGCTCGCCGGCGGCGTGCCTCGCCCTCGTCCTCGTCGCGCGCGGGGCCGCCGCGCAGACGTCGCCCGAGGGCGCGCCGGACGCGCCGGTGACGCCGCCCAACCCGCCGGGCGCGGCCGCGCCGGCGGCCGAGACGCCGGCGGTCGCCGAACAGGCCCCGCCCGCAGACGACGACGACGACGACGACGACGCCCCCCAAGAGGGCGCCAGCCGCGACCACACGGCCGATCCGTTGCAGGTGCCCCGCTGGGACGAGCCGGCGATCGACGTGATGACGACGCCGCACCCCGAAGACGAAGATCGCTCGGAGCTCGCCGCGCTGCCGATCGTGGCCGGCAACAGCGACATCGGCGTCCAGTTCGGTGGGGCGGCGTTCATCACGAGCCTCGCGCCGGGCGCCCGCCCGTACGCTTGGAAGGCCGACATCCTGCTCTCGCTGAGCCTCAAGCCCGGGCCGGGCGGGGTCGACCTCGCGCAGCAAGCCCACGATCTCCGGCTCGACATCCCCCGCTTCCTCGGCTCGCGCGTCCGCGTCATGCCGGGGCTCTTCATCGAGCGGCACGTCAACGCCGGCTACTTCGGGCTCGGCAACGCGAGCCAGGCCGTCGCCTTCCCGGACGGATCGATCGGGCGCCGCTACCACTCGATCACGGAGGAGGCTCGCTTCCGCCTGAACGCGCGCGTCCCGCTGCGCGGCTCGGTCGACGCGATGATCGGCCTTCAGCTCCGCTACACCGACGCCGACGCCTACCCGTACAGCAAGCTCGCGGCGGACGCGGTCGTGGTCGAGGCCGACGGACGGCCGCGCATCTTCGGCATGGATCCGATCGCGAGCACCATCCCCGCCGCCGGCGTGGTCTACGACACGCGCGACAACGAGGTGTCCCCCCGCTCCGGCGCGTTCGACATCGCCGGCATGCGCCTCGGCGTCGGCGTCCCCGCCGGGGCCGGCACCTCGAACCGGGGGATGCGCTACGTCGGCGGGAGCGTCGTCCTCCGGCGCTACGTGCCGCTGCCGGGACCGTTCGTCTTCGCCGGCCGCGTGGTCGGCGACGTCATGGCCGGGAGCGTGCCCTTCTACGATCTCGTGCAGGGCGTGACGTTCACGCCGATCGATCTGATCGGCGGTCACGGCGGCCTGCGCGGCGTGCCGAACGGCCGGTACATCGGGAAGATCAAGGCGCTGGCGAGCGCGGAGGTGCGCGCGCAGCTCGTCACGTTCGGCTTGCTCAAGCAGCGCTTCCGCGCCGGCGCCCAGGCCTTCGTCGACACGGGGCGCGTCTGGAACGACTTCCGCATCGATCCCGCGCGCGACGGGCGCGGCCTCGGCCTCAAGTACGGCGCCGGCGGCGGCGTCTACTTCATCTGGGGCGCCGCCGCGGTCATCCGGATGGAGCTCGCGTACAGCCCCGACGCCGCCTCGGCCAACCCCGGCTTCCCCTTCGGCTTCTACGTCGCCGACGGGCACGCGTTCTGACGGCCGCGCGCTCGAGCCGGCGCCGGCGTCGCGCGCGAGCTGGTAGGATCGCGCGCGCGATGGCATCGAAGACGAAGAGGAAGACGAGCGCGCGACGGCGACGACCGAGCGCGTCGCCCGCCCGCCCGTCGAGCGCGGAGACGACCCGCGGTCCGTTCGCGCGGGTCTGGGCGATCGTGAAGCGCATCCCGCGCGGACGCGTGGCGACCTACGGCCAGCTCGCGGAGATGATCGAGCATCGCCTCTCGCCGGTGGGCATCGGCTGGGCGATCCGCGCCGCGGGCGAGGGCTCGATCCCGTGGCACCGCGTCATCAACTCGAAGGGGACGATCTCGACCGACGGCGAGCACCCGGGGCTCCAGCGAGCGATGCTCGAGAGCGAGGGCGTCGTGTTCGACGCCGAGGGTCGCGTCGATCTCGAGACGGCCCGCTGGCGACCTCGACGATGACGAAGCCGGACGTCCCGAGCGGCCGGAGCTGGGCCCTCGCCTCGGCGGAGATCCTCACGGTGGGGTTCCCCTTCTGCATCTTCAAGCTGCTCACCGGCGTGGCGTTGATGGGCACACCTTCGCTCCGCGTGATCGGCTGGACGCTCGTCGGCCTGGGCGCGATCGACGTCGTCTTCAACGCGCTGAACCTGGCGTCTCTGTTGTTCCTGCGACGGCGCGTGTGCGGGGTGTGCCTGGTCGACGTCCTCGTGCGGCGGCTCGAACGTCGACCGCCGCGCGGCGATCTCGGCGTCGCGATCGACGTCCTCTTGTCCTTCGGGCTCGTCGCGATCGTGATCGGCTCGGGTCTGCTCGCCCGGCTGCCGAGCTGGGCGCTCCCGCTCTGGAACGTCTCGGTCGTCCTGAACGTCCTCGGCGCCGGGATCGGCCGCGTGCTCGCGGCGCTGCACGAGCGGCGCGCGAACGTCGCGCGCCGGGGCGCGCACGCGACCCCGACGGGCTGAACGACGCCCGCGTCCCCCCGTGGGACGCGGTGAACCGCGCCCGTACGCCGGCGGGGGGAGATGTCGTCGCCGGGGCGCCGCGAGGGG
>JAHBWF010000169.1 GCA_019637105.1 Labilithrix sp. | reverse complement strand
GCCGTCGCCTGCGTCGGCGCGCGCCCCCGCGTCGGCGTGCGCTCCGGTCTCGGCCAGCGTCGCGAGCGCGGCCGCGCCGACCAGCGCGCCCGCGATCATCGCGACGGGACGCCGCAGCGATCTCACGTGGCTCGGACGTCGAGAGGCCATCGCGCTCGCCTATTCCACGCCTGGGCCGCGCCGCCAAGCGCTCCGGGCGTCGTCGTCGTGTCCGGGCGTGTCGCTGGCGAGCGCGCGATCCCAGGCGTCGGGGGCGCCTCCGAGCGCGCGCCACGTCTCGGCGAGCTCGGGCGGGATCGGCGCGCGCGCCTCGACGACGCCGCGGGCGCCGGGGACGATCACGCGCGCGGCGTGCAGCGCGATCCGCGCCGGCGCGAGGATGCGCCCGTTCGCGAGGACGATCCGGCTCGGCCCGCCGTAGTCGCGATCGCCGACGAGCGGCGCGCCCGCGTCGCTCGCGTGGACGCGGATCTGATGCGTGCGCCCCGTGACCGGATCGACCGCGAGCATCGCCACGACGCTCCGCGGCGCGGCGCCGGCGTCGCGCGCGGCGTTGGCGTCGCGCGTGGCGCCGGCGCCGTGAGCGACGTCTCCGTCGCCCGCGAGAGCGAGCGGCGCGGTCGCGACCTTGCGCCAACGCGTGGCGGCCTCCTTCGCGTCGGGCCCGCGCGCCGCGCGGAGGCGCGGGTCGCTCGCGCGTCCGATCGGGACGTCCCAGACGCCCGCGTCCCCGAGCGCGCGTTCGCCGGCGGCCGCGAGCGCCAGGTAGCGGCGCCGGTAGCGCCCCTCGGCGCGCGCCGCGCGGAGGCGCTCCTCCGCCGCGGCGTCGAGGGCGAAGACGACGACGCCGCTGACGTCCCGATCCAGCCGCGACGTCACCCGGAGGTCGCCCGGCGCCCGGCCGATCGCCCTGGCCACGACGGCCACGAGCGCGTGCGCGCTCCCCGCGTGGTCGGGCACCGTGGGCAAGCCGGCCGGCTTCACGCACGCGACGAGCCCGCCTTCGTCGAAGAGGATCGTGACGTCCCGCGCCGCCTCGCCCGACGTCGCGGCGGGCCTCGGGCCGATCCGCACGGCGTCACCGGCGCGCACGGGCGCGTCCGGGCGCGTCGCGCGCTTCTTCCCGAGGAAGACGCGGCCCTCCTCGACGGCCGCGGCGTCCTCGCCGGCGCGCCGCACGATCTCCGCGACCGTGCGCCCGTCCCCCGGACGGACCACCCAGATCTTCTCGCGAGGTCGCGCGGGCACGGCGCGAGCTTAGAGCGCATTTCGTCACCGAACGGCGCTCGTTGGCAGCCGAGACCATGAACAGACGCCCGGCGTCGAGCCGAAATCAGGCTCGTTCGCTCACCGGCGAGCCTGATTCGGCCTTCCACGAGCCGTGAAATGCGTCCCAGCCGATCCCGCCCACGCGCCCCCGCGTGCAGGAAAGCGCGGGCGGCGGACGCGCGGCTAGAGCCGCTCGATCACGCCCGCGTCGCCGTCGAGGCGGATCCGGTCGCCGGTCTTCAGCGCGCGCGTCACGCCGTCGACGTTGACGACGCTCGGCACGGCGAGCTCGCGCGCCACGACGGCGGCGTGGCTGAGCGGGCCGCCGAGCTCGGTGACGACGCCGGCCGCGATGCAGAAGAGCGGCGTCCAGCCGACGTCCGTCGTGTGCACGACGAGGATCTCGCCCGGCAACAGCTCGCTCATCTGCGACGCGGAGAGCAGGACGCGGGCGTTGCCCTCGACCACGCCGGAGCTCGCCGCCGTGCCGCGGAGCACGGCGCCGCCCGACGGCGGGAGCTGAACGGGCGGCGGCGCGCCGATGAACGTGCGCGGCGGATCCGGGCGCGCCTGATCGCGCGCGAGCTCGGCGCGGCGCGCGCGGACGAGCGGGCCGAGGTCCGTGCGCGACGCGCGCAGCGCCTGGACGACCTCGTCGACCGTGAGGAAGAAGACGGTGTGGATGCTCGCGAGCGACGACGCCTCGGGCGCGAGCGGGCCGGAGCCGGCCTTGAGCGCGGCCCAGTCGCGCGCCAGGTCCGGCACGAGCCGGAGCAGGCGGCGATCGGCGTCGAGGGCGACGTCGCGGATCATGCCGAGCACGCGCGTGACCCAGGTGCGCATCCGCTCGCGGAGGCGCGCGGCCTTCTGCGCCCGCGCGACGAGGTGGCGGACCGCCGTCTGCTCGGCGAAGTTGAGCCGGCGGAAGAGGCGCTGCATCTCGGCGTCGGCGGCCGCCTTGGCGCGCGCGAGCTGAGGCTCGACGTCGCGGGCGTCGCCGCGGAGCGCGACGCGGATCATCGCGAACACCGGCCGCGGGTCCTCCTTCCAGCGCGGCGTCGAGATCTCGGCCTCGCGGACGGCGCGATCGCCGTAGAGCTCGAGGAAGCTGGCGAGCGCGCGCTTGGTCGGGCCCTCGGGCAGCGCGTCCATCGTCGCGCCCTCCTGCTCGAGGACGACGCGCGCGCCCGCGTCGCGACGCGCGAGGTGGACGATCCGCATCACGCCGATCGCCGGCCGCGCGCTCTCGAGGTCGCGGATCCCGCTCGTCAGGTCGTGGGCGAGGCGCTCGGCGTCGGCGCCGTGGGTCTTCGCGACGCGCGCGAGCACGCCCTTGAGGACGATGTGCGTGCCGAGCGCGCTGGACGCGCACGTGAGCATGACGTCGCCCGTGCGCTCGAGGAGCGCCTGGACGTCGCGGAACTTCCGGCCGAGCCCCTCGTCCGGGAGGATCGCGAGGTCGAGCGTGTTGTGGTCCCGGAGGGCGCGCTCGGCCTCGTCCTCGTAGCGCGCGACGTGGTCGTCGAGGCGGAGCTGCTCCTTCAGGAGGCGCGTCGTCGTCACGGGGAGGCGCGCGTAGAAGCCGCGCCGCGAGACCTCGCTCACCTGCGTCGCGAGCTCGTCGCCGCCCGAGCCGCCCCCGAGATCGACGAGCGTCCGAGGATCGAGCCACGGCACCTGCGCCGCGATGCGCATGAACTCGGACAGGTTCAGGTAGAAGCGCCCGTGCACGTTGCCGACGAGCACCGCGCTCTTGGGGACGGTGCAGCCCAGCGTGCCGAACGCCTTGCGGAAGCCCGAGTCGCTGTACGCGCCGGCGACCGACCAGGTGAAGGGCGTGGCGACGCCGGGGAGGGCCTCTCCGACGTTGACGCTGCTCCAGACCGTGTTGGCGTCGCCGCCCTCGGGGAAGCCGAGGCCCGTGACGTGCCGCGCCTGGACGACCCAGACGCGCTCCCCCTCGCAGGCGAACTCGACG
Source organism: Labilithrix sp. (assembly GCA_019637105.1). GTDB lineage: Bacteria > Myxococcota_A > Polyangia > Polyangiales > Polyangiaceae > Labilithrix. Next base: position 12,834 of record JAHBWF010000169.1, on the reverse strand, counting down.
TCCCACGGCACGTCCTCGAGCTTCTCGAGCTTGTCGGCGATCGCGGCGAGCGCCTCGACGTGCGCCGCGGAGAGCGCCGGCTCGTCCGGCCGCTCGACGGCCGTCTCTTCGACGCCCGAGGCCCCGACGACGGTGGCCCGCGTCTTCCGCGCGATCGTCTGCTCGAGGATCACGCCGCCCGCGCCGACGCGCAGCATGTCGGGCGTGGTGACGCCGTCGACGACCGGTGAGCCGAGGCCGACGCCCGCGTTGACGATGCGCTCGTCCGCGGCGCCGCGGCTCTTGCGCGTGAACATCACGCCGGCGGCGACCGCGCGGACCATCGGCTGGATGACGACGCCCATGCCGACGTCGCGGACGCCGTGGGTCGCGAGGTAGCCGAGCGCGCGGCCGGAGGCGATCGACGCCCACACGGCGCGCACGGCGTTCGCGAGCGCGTCGGCGCCGCGGACGCCGAGCACGGTCTCGGCGAGGCCGGCCATCGAGACGAGCGCGCCGTCCTCGCAGGTCGCGCTCGAGCGCACCGCGAAGCCCCACGGCGCGTCCGCTTCGTTGGCGCGCCAGAGCGCGGCGAGCTCTTCCTCGAGGCCGTCGGGCAGCGGCGCCTGGAGGATCTCCTGGCGGGCGTCGGCCGCGCGCGCGTACACGGCGCGGCCCGTCGCGGCGCGGAGGAGAGACCGCGGCTCGCACGCGGGCGAGAGCTGCCGGATCGCGGCGACGAACGCCTTCTGCGGCACGACCCACGTCCGGGGGACCTGGAAGCCGTGCTTCTTGAGCCACGCCAGGCGCGCGGCCTTGCCGCCGACGTTCTTGCGCTCCCTCAGCTTGTCGTCCCGCGCGAGATCGTCGAGCGACAGGAGCCATCGGCTCTCCGCCGCGCGTCGCGCTGCCTTGGGAAGAGCGGCCTCGGCCATGCGGGCTGCATGCTAGAGCACCGCTCCGCCGGGCACGGAGCATTTCCGCCGGCCGAGGAGGCGACGAGAGGGAAACCGGCGGAAACAGGGCGAGCTCGGCGGCGATGTGGCGCGCCGGCGACGGGCTCCCCTCGCATCGGTCTTCGCCTCGCCGCGGCGACGGCCTATCCTCGGGCGATGTCGATCCCGCCGCCGAAGAAGAAGTCGATGCCGTGGTGGGTCATCCTCCTCATCGCGTTCGGCGCGCTGGCGTTCCTCGGCCTCCTCGCGATCGGCGGCGTCGTCTGGTGGGTGAGCGCCAACAAGGACCGGCTGATCGCGGTGGGCCGCGAGGGCTCGCGCGAGGCCGAGACGTTCGCGCGCGATCACGATCAGAGCGAGTGCGTCGACGAGGGCATTCGCAAGGTCGCGTCGTGCGACGGCGTGCTGTGCGAGGCGCAGATGAAGATCTTCACGTCCACCTGCATCCGGGAGGCCCGGCCGACGCCGGGCTTCTGCGACGACGTCCCCCCGATGCGCGAGCTCATGAGCACGAGCCGGTGGGTCCTCGACGAGTGCTCGCGCCGCGGGAAGCCGAACAACTCGAGGTGTACGCGGCTCGTGCAGGCCGTGCCCGAGGCGTGTCACCAGCCGACCGCGCCGGTCGAGCCCGACGCGGTCGAGCCCGACGCGGTCGAGCCCGACACGGAGGAGTGACGGCGGAGGCTCGTCCGGTCAGGCCCGCGCGAGCCGGCGATCGTGCCAGAGGAGCATCTCGATCGCTCCCGGGCCGCGGTTGAACGGGTAGTCGTGGACGCCGGGGACCTCCTCGAAGTCGTGCTCGATCCCGGCGGCGCGCCAGGCCGCGGACGCGCGGTTGAGGGCGCGGCGGAAGTAGTCCTTGTCGCTCGTGAGGAGGCGGAGCTTCAGGTCCGCGTTCTTCGCGCGCGCCGCGCGCGCGAGCTCGGTGAACTCGGGGATCTGGTCCTCGCCGATCGCGGCCTGGAGCGTGCCGAGCGCTCCGAACGCCTCCGGGTTGCCGAGCCCGATGCGCAGCGCGAGCGCGCCGCCGAGGGAGACGCCGTCGATCCCGATCGACGCCGGCGTCCCGAGCACCGGGAGGTCCTTCTTCGCGCGGGGCAGCACCGTGCTCATGAAATACGCGACGTAGTCGCGGATCTGGTTCGGCTTGCGGAGGTCGACGTCGGGCGAGTACGGGCACACGACGACCAGCCCGGCGAAGGGCCGGCGCGCGAGCGACTCGTTGTGCGCGACGAGCCGCTTCGGATCGACCATGCGCTCGAAGTCCTCGGTCGTGAGCGGCGGCGCGCACACGCGCTCGATCGCGCGGAGGAGCGCGTAGTCCTTCGGCCAGCCCATGACGCCGAGCGCGGGGCCCTTGTTCGCCTCGCCGCGGCCGTGGAGCGCGAAGAGCATCGGCAGCTTGGCGTCGGGCTCCACCCACGTGGGCACGATCGCCACGGCGCGGCCGTCTCCGGGGAGCGTCCAGGTCTCGGTCCGTACCTGCCCGCGCGCGCCCACGCCGCCGTCGACGAGCGCGGGGGTCTCGGGCACGACCGGCGGCAAGACCGTCGCGCTCGGCGAGGCCGGGCGCTGGGCGGTCGGCGCGCCGCTCGCGTCGCGATCGCAGCGCGAGCAGCCGGCGACGGAGAGACCGAGGAGGAACGACCGGCGACCGAGCACGGATCCACGGTAGCACGCGGATCCGGGCCCCCGCGGCGTCCGGCGCGCGCTCAGTCGGGGTCCCCACCCTCCGCGGCGGCTCCGCTACGCGTCGCCGAATTTCGAATTTTGGACAGCTCGTCAGTCTTCGGGGATCTCCGGCGTCCGACCCGTCGCCGTTCGGACGAGGTCCGAGAGCCCCGGATCGGTCGCCATCCGATCGCGGAGCACCTTCTTGACGTCGTCGAGCTCGGAGGGGCTCAGGCCCTCGAGCCCTCGCGTCGCCTCGTCGACCTTGAGCTCGACGTAGCCTTCGACGTCGAGCTCGCCGGCGCGGAGGCGAGCCAGGGCCTCCGAGCCCTGCGCGGCGCCGGGCTGCGCGGCGCGGTTCGTCGCGTCCGGGCGCTCGACCGAGAACGCCTCCTCGACCGAGCCCTTCTTCTCGACGGAGCCCGGGCCTTGCGTCTCGGGGGTCGCGTGCGGCGCGCCGCCTTTGCCGATGCGATCGATGCCCATGAGGACCTCCTCACTCTACCGCAGGCGTCCCGGGCGCGCGACACGCGCGGGCCCGGCCGAACGTCTCTCCCCGGGCCGGGCTCTCTTCACGCCTCTTCTTCTTCGCGCCTCCGGCGGGGCTCCGTCGAGCCGATCAGCGGATGTTGCCGATCGCCGTCTTCACCGTGTCGTGCTCCGCCTTGAGGAGGTTCGACAGCGTGGTGAACTGACGGTTCTGCGCGTTCACGCTCTCCTGCACGCGCAGGTAGTAGATGTTCATGTCCTGGCTCTGCTGGAGCGACGCCTCGATGCTCCCGGCGTCGCCGCCGGCGCCGGGCGCCGCGGTCTCCGGCGCGAGCGGGCCCGCGGCGCTCGAGAGGTTCGACCCGGTCGCGGTCACGCGCGCGCCGCTCGCGTCGATGCCCGCCCCGCCCGACGCCGGGCTCGTCGCGCCGGAGAGCGGGTGCATCGGCACGCCGAGCGCGCCGCCCGGGCCGGTCGCGCCGCGGACCGCGACCGCCATCATCGGCGAGCCGGGCAGGACGCGCATCGCCGACTCGGCGGAGCGCACCACGGTGTTCGTGAGGACCTCCCCGAAGCGCGCCGCGCGCGGCGGGGTGGGGGTGACGCGGACGGACGTGTTGGCGACCGCGACGTCGGGTCGAGCGGAAATCGTACGGGATTCCATGATCGAGTCTCCTTGTGCCTGCGAGGGCGTCGGATCCCGATGCCCGTCCGCGGGCTCCTCGTCGGCCGCGCGGCCGAGGAGTTGCCGGGAAACGACCGAGGCGCGCGTCACCCGTCACCGCCCTGGGGGCGTCCACGCGATGCGCGCGCGCCGCGCGCGACGATCGGACGCCTGCGGTCCCTCGTCGTTGAAATAGAGGACGCCTCCGTGGAGCACGAGCGCGACGTCGAGCGAGGGCGGCCCGTCGAGCGTCAGGAGCGCCGCGCCCTTCGGCGGCGCCGCCGCGAGGTCGACGGCGTCGAGCGAGACGGCGTCGGGCGTGCTCCGCGCCACGACGGCGCGCAGGCCGGCGGTCGACTCGAGCGCGACCGCCGTCGCGGCGCCGTCGGCCGCGAGGGGGATGCGCGTCGGCTTCGCGGTCGGCTTCCCGGCGTCGTCGAGCGTCGCCCAGAGGGCGCCGTAGCCGCTCGAGCTGGGCGTCTCCGAGCCCATCGGCGCCTCCTCGATCCAGGCGACCGCCACGCCGTTCGGTCCCGCCGCGAGCTGCGGCGTGCGCGAGTGCGCGGCCGTCGCGAGGAGCCGCTGCTCGTCGAACACTCGCTTGGCGTCGCGCATCTTCACGGCGGAGACGAAGACGTCCGCGTGTCCGTCCTTCGGGCTCTCGCGCGAGTCGGCCCAGGCGAGCCAGACGGCGTCGCCGCGCGCGAGCGCGACGAGATCGCTCGCGTCGCCGGGCGCGTTGGTGATGCGCTCCTCCCGCGCGACGCGCGCGAGCTCGGTCGAGACCTTCGTGGCGTAGACCTCGCCGCGGCCGTCGCGCCCGTCGACCCACGCGACGATCCAGCCGCCGCCCGCCCACGTGATCGTGACGTCGGAGGCGTCGCCCTTGGTCGTCGTCAGCTGGACGTCGTTGATCCGGCGCCCGCGCTTGTCGATGCGCGTGACGTGGACCTCCGGGTCGCCGTTCTCGCGCGCGACCCACGCGACGGCCCCGCCGTCCTCCGGCTTCTCGGCGCCGGCGATCGCGACGCTCCCGACGTGGAGCGCCTTGTTCGTGATGATCGACGGCGCCGTCGCGGAGCCGGCGTCGTCGACGATGCGCGTCGAGAGCGTGTACGGCGTGGACTTCGCCTCGTCGCCGGAGCTGCGTCGCGGGCCGTTGTCGGAGGCCTTCGCGCTCAGCATCGCGACGACGCTCGAAGCGCCGAAGCGCGCCGCGGCGATGTCGACGACGGTCTCGCCCGAGGCGATCGCCGTGATGTCGACGACGCGCGGGCCGTCGGGCCGCGGGGCTTCGGGCCGCGGGGCCTCGGGCTTCGCGTTCGCGCGCGGGCGGATCGCCGCCGAGCGGATGCGCGACGGTGTCCCCGGCGGCCCCGGGGACGCCGCGAGCGTGAAGCACGCGTCGCCCTCGCAGGTCATCGCCCAGCCGAGCGTGGCCGGATCGGTCAGGAACGTGAGCGGCTCGCGCTGGACGACGGTCATCTTGTCGTCGGTGCGCAGGACCGTGGCGACGGCGTTCGCGTTGAGGCACGCGGTCGAGTCGCGCTCGCAGTCCGCGGTCGTGGCGAGCACGGCGAAGCCGGTCGTGGTCGCGGCGAGCTCGGGCTGCCCGCGCCCGACGACCTCGAGCGACAGCGGGGGCTTCGCGAGGGTGAGCGCCTCGCCGAGCCGCGCGGCGTGGACGCGGCGCGTCTCGCCCTTGCGGCGGGTGGGCGCCTCGAACATCACGGCGACGCCGGCCGGGCCGCTCGCGAGCGCGAGCAGGGACGCGCCGCCCCGCGCCTCGGCGATCTTCCGCGGCGGCTCGACCGCGTTCGCGTCGCCGAGCGCCGCGAGCGCGACCGCCGGCTCGGCGGTGGTGCGGTCGGTCCACGCGAAGACGAACCGCGACCCGTCGCGCGCGACCTCGACGTCTCCGCTGACGGTCGGCTTGTTCGTGATCGTGACGGGCGGCGCGGCCTCGTGGCCGTCGACGTCGAGCCGGTGGAACGAGAGCGTGCCGCCGGGGCGGGCGGCGCGCAGGAGGTGGTCGTCGGCGGGCTTGGCCTTCGGATCGGCGGGCGCGGCGTCGACCGTGGAGACGCCGACGCCGCCGGGGATCTCGAGCGCGTGCCAGCCGACGATGCCCCGCGCGACGCGCGTCGGGACGCCGCGCACCTTGCCGTCCGTGTGGATCGCGGCCGCGACGAGGTTCGCGTCGTTGCCGCGCGTCTCCTCGGCCCACAGACAGAGCGCGCCGTGGTCGGTCGGTATCGCGTCGATCCAGACGATGTCGTCGTTCGTGCGGGTCAGCTCGACCGGCTTCGATCGGGGGACGCCGTCGTCTCCGACGGTGACGGACCAGAGCGACTTTCCCCGGTCCGTGAGCGAGGTCCAGGCGATGACGAAGCCGGGCGCCTGGCCGCGCATCGGGCGGACGACCAGCATCGTCGTGTCGATCGAGACGTGGGCGGCGACGGTCTCGCCGCCGCGCGGCGAGCCCTTCGGCCCCACGGGCACGACGAGGACGCGTCGCCCGGCGCCCTCGGCCACGGTCACCCAGGCGACGAGGCCGGCGGCGTCGCCGCCGGAGCCCCGGCGCGCCAAGAACGGCCCGAGCGTGCGTTCGCCGACGGAGGCGACCATGTAGCCGGAGACGGGCGGCTCGGGGCCCGCGCCTCTCCGCGCGACCGCGGCGCGCCGCTCGTCGTCCGTCCCGACGGGGCTCTGCGCGCCCTTGCCGCCGCACGCCGCGAGGACGAGCGCGAGGGCGAGCCCGGCTCGCCGCGCTCCGGTCACTGCAGGATCTCCTCGTACGTCTTCGTGACCGTGATGACGCCCGCGTGGCTCCGCGGGAAGGTGGCGTCCTTCAGCGCGCCTTGCACGCAGGCCTTGAGCTCGGCGTCCTCGTTGCCCTTCGACGTCACGCCGAGGAGCGTGCCTTCCATGTCGATCCCGAACGAGACGGTGACGCGCTCGCGGAGGAGGTTCTTCCGCGCTCGGAAGTCACGCACGCAGGCGCCGATGGCCGAGCCCTTCTTGTCGACCGCCGCGGAGATGAGCGTCGTCGCCTCGGCGGCGGAGCCGGCGAAGGGGCGCTCCTGTCCGGCGTCGCTCCCGGCGTCCGCGTCGTCGTCGGCGATCGGGGCGCTCGCGCCGCTCGCCGGCGCGCCCTTCCCGCCCGCGCACGCGTTCGCCAGCGAGAGCGTGACGATCGCCACGAGGAGAGCACCCAAGGACGAAGCAAGAGGACGCACGATCGCTACCTTCTCCCCCAACTCGCGAGGAGGCTACCACGTTCCCGGGCTCGGCCCGCGGGGGAGCCGCGGCGCGCTCGGACGGGCCGGCGACGTCCGTCGGTCTCTCGGCGAGGTGCGACCGAGCCGCGCGCCGTCGCTCCGCGGGATCGTCAGCCGGGGGAGCGGAGGAGGCGCGCGATGTGGCGGCGCTCCCACTCGAGGGCGCGCTCGAAGTTGCGGAAGTGGCGCTCGCGCTCCAAGAACTCCGGCGGGTGGAGGACGCGGCGCGCGATCTGCCCCTTCGCCGAGGCGATGTTCGAGCTCGCCTGACGCGCGTTGCCGCGCGCGGACGGGATCATGTGGTGGAGCATCTCGTGGTAGACGACGTACGCGACGAAGTACCGAGGCACCCACGGGCGATCGAGCACCGGGTGGATGCGAATGAGCCGTTCGAGGCTCGAGTAGCTCCCGAGCTTGATCGCCTGTCGGGGCTTGCGGTCGCGGCGCGTCGTGCGGCGCCCCCACGTGATGAGCGCGTGGCAGCCGCCGTCGAAGTAGCGCTGGTTCAGCTCGTTGAACAGCGAGAGCAGGTCGTGGTGGTCGCCCTTCGCTTGCAGCGGGATCGCGCGCGGCCTCCGGCGCGCGAGGCGCGCCCCGTTCGCCTCGATGTAGTGCCCGACGATCTGGCTGGCCGCGCGGTCGTCGCGCGCGACGTAGCGAACGAGCGCGTCGATCACCTGCGGGGGCGCGTCGAGGAACATGTGGTGGATGCGCGCGTGGAGCACGCCGCTCTTGAGCGCGTGCGAGATGATCGAGTGGCGGTTGTCGGTGATGGACAGCACCACCGGTCGACCCGGGCAGGCCGCCTTGAGCCGCCGCTCGAGCGCCTGGCGCGCGCCCTCGTGGACGAAGAGCTGCGGCGCCGCCGACGGGAAGACGAGCGCGAGCTGGGCGCTGAGCCGCTCGGGGACGCGAATCGCCGCCGCGATCCCGCGCGGGAGCGTCGCCGCCCGGGCGACCGCCGCACCGCTCCGAGACCAGCGCGGAGCCAGCCATCGATCGAGCTCGGGGACGCTGCTTCGCGCGCTCATCGGAGGGGTCTCTATGCGGGGTAAGGGACAGGTCCCGAGGTGTCAAGGAACCCCAATTTCCGTCATAGTTACCGCCACATGTAGCCGGGGTCAAATCCCCCCAATGACGCTGAGGTGGGCGTAGGGAAGTGTCGTTTGAGGCTAGTTTTGTGACCCTACGCGGAAGTGCTTGACCGGGGCCCGGGACGGGTCTCGTTCGGCGGTCACGGCCGCAGCCGAGGAGCCCGTCGCGCGCGCCGGACGAGGTGGTCAGTCGCGCTGCCAGTGGAGCGACTTCGGATCGAGGACGAAGCGGAACGCGGCGCTCGCCTGCCCCAGGCGTTTGCCCGCCGGGGCGTCCTTCGGCGCCTCGGTCGCGGCCGGCTCGACCTTGGCGCCGACGACCATCGACTTCAGCATGCCGGGCTCGGGCTGGCGGTCGATCAAGCGGGACACGAGCATCGAGAGGTCAGGCTCGTGGCCGACGACCATCGCGCGCTTGCGCCCGGCGCGCGCCAGCTCGAGGACCAACCCGAGCGTGTCGCCGCCCGGCGCCATCTCGCGCCGGATCTCGACCGCGCCCGGTGCGCCACCGGCGTCCTTGGCCTCGCGGACCCGCTTCTCGAGGTCGGTCACGGCGGCGACGATCTCCGCTGTCTGGAGCGCGCGGACGAGCGGGCTCGCGATGATCGTGAGCGGCGCCTCGCCCTCGGCGACGAGCGCGCGCGCCACGGCGCGGGTTCGCTCGCGACCCTCCGGGGTCAGGGCGCGATCTCCGTCGCGGCCGGTCGGCGAGGTGTCCTCCGCGGGGCCGTGGCGCATCACGTAAAGCTTCACGGCGCGCATCCTATCGCCAACGAGGTTCGCGCGTCACCCGTAGGGGGGCTCGAAATTTTGCCTCCTCACTCGGGCGACAGGCTCGATCGCCGCCGCGCGCTCATGATCCTCGGGCCTGCGGGGGGAGCGCCGTTTCGTGCGCTCGCTCGCGGAAGGAGGTCCGAATGCAGAAGGTCGAGAGGGCAACCTCTTCGCGGCGCGGCCAGCGCCGCAGAAACAGCAAGGGATGGATCGTCGCGCTGCTCGCGGGGGCGCTCGCGGCGTGCGGCTCGGAGAGCACGCCGAGGCAGGGCACGCTCGCCCTCCCCGTCGACACGTCGCTGGCGCCGGCGCAGAGCACGATCGGCTCGCGCGCCGTCGCTCGCGTGACGGGGGAGAGCGGCGTCGCGATGGACTTCTTCCTCGGCGAGCTCGTCGTCGCCACCGACGACACGGCGAAGCTCGACGCGTTCGTGGCGCGCTGGGGCGGCAAGGTCGTCACGAGCACCGAGGGCGCCGGCGACGCTCCGCGTCTCCATCACGTCACGCTCGATCCGTCCGCGGCCGACGTGGAGAAGCTCGTCGCGGAGCTCAACGCGAAGGCGCCGGAGCTGCGAGGCACGTTCCGCAGCTCGAGCGACGACGCGGCGAAGCTGCTCGCCGTCGCGCTCGCGGAGGCGAACGAGGGCGGCATGACCGTCTCGCCCAACTACGTGGTGGCGCCGGACGGGATCGCCGACGGTACGACCTCCGAGGCGCCGACGGGGGACGACCCGCTCTACAGCACGAACGCCTTCGACTGGCCCTACATGAACCAGGGCAGCCCGCAGGACATCGGCGTGGGCGCCGCCTGGCAGATCATGGAGCGCGCCGGCGTCACGCGGAACAAGGTCCGGATCATGGTGCTCGACGGCGGCTTCGCCAACATGGGCGACATGCCGGTCTCGCGGAGCGTGATCGGGAGCTGGAACGAGCCGAACCCCGGCAAGTGCGGCGGCAGGGACTGCCCCTGGCACGGGTCGATGGTCGTCAGCGCGGCGATGGGTCGGCTCGACGACGGCCGGGGCGCGGCGGGGCCCGCGGCGCCCGTCGGCGAGCTCTTGGCCGTGCCGTTCCAGTCGGACTTCATCGGGCTCCTGACCACGCTCGACCGCATCGTCACCGCGACGACCTTCGGCAACCCGAAGATCATCAACATCAGCTCCTCGCTCGAGCTCGACCTCGGCGTCGACATCGCGTTCCAGGCCGCGTGCCTCTTCACGTGCCCGTCGATCAGCGCGACGGTGAGCAGCATCACCGCCGCGGTGGCGGCCACGAACAAGCTCATCTTCGCGTCGGCCGGCAACCAGGGGAAGGACGTCGACAACGCCGGCGACCTCATCGAGGGCTCGACGACGATGCCCTGCGAGAGCGCCGGCGTCGTCTGCGTCGGCGGGCTCGCGCACAACTCGAGGCGCCTCGACCCCGGCTCGAACTTCGGCTCGAAGACCGGCGACAGCACGGTCGACATCTACGGCCCGTTCTCGACGTGGGTGGGGAGCGACCTCGAGTTCCCCGACAACCACGCGCGGCTCCGGCGGGGAACGAGCTTCTCGTCGCCGTTCGTCGCGGGCGTCGCCGCGCTCGTCTGGGCGTCGCAGCCGTCGCTGTCCGCGCGGCAGGTCTGGGAGATCGTCCGCGACACCGCGCACGTCGGCGGCGTCCACGACAACGGCGGAAACCAGCTCCGGGTCAACGCGCACGCCGCGGTCGCCCGCGTCCTCGGCGGAGCGGCGCCGTCCGTCACGCTGACCGCGGGCGGCGCGACGGCTCCTCTGAACCGCGAGTGGACCGTCACCGCGGCCGTCCGCGACGACGGCGCGCCGTGCCCGTCGCCGGCGTGCGCGGTCACGTTCGATCCTGCGCCGTCGCGCGTCTCCGGCAACACGGCGTTCTACACGTTCACGACGGTGGGCCCGCGCACGATCACCGTCACCGCGCGCGATCCGGTCGGGCAGCCGGCGTCGGCCACGACGACCGTGAACGTGGTCAACTCGCCGCCCGACGTCGTGATCACGGCGCCCGCCGCCGGGGCCAGCGTCGCTCAGGGCGTCGCGCTCCAGTTCCTCGGCGCCGCGACCGACGTGAACGAGGGCGCCGGTCCGGGCCCCGGGAGCCTCCCGTGTGTCTGGAGCAGCTCGGACCCCGCCGACGTGTTGCCGACCAACACGTGCAATTTCAGCTACGCGTTCCCGTCGCAGGGCACGAGGACGATCACGCTCTTCGCCAGCGACTCGCAGAGCCTGGCCTCGTCGACGACCGTGAGCGTCACCGTCACGGCGCCGCCCGTGAACTACCCGCCCACGATCGGAGCGACGACGCGCACCCCGACGCAGGTGACCTACAACGGCGACGGCTTCCCCTGGCAGACGGCGTTCTCGCTGAGCACGAGCGCGTCCGATCCCGAGGGGAACACCCCCATCACGTACCTCTGGAAGGCCACCTCGTTCCGACCGAAGACCACGACGGTCTACGCGAGCAACGTGACGATCGGCTCCTCGGACAGCGTCACGTGGACGCCGTCGTCGACGCCGAGCCTCTTCGGCGCCTTCGCTGACCTCGGCAACGACTGCTACCAAGGTCAGACCGTCCGCGTGGTCGTCGAGGCGACCGACAGCCTCGGCAACACGAGCACGAGGACGCTCCCGGACTTCAAGGTCTACCGTTGCACCCTGGATTAGCCGGCGCGCGATCGCTTCCCGGCATGGAAAATTTCCGTGTCGGGAGGCGGACGAGCCTTGCTCGAGCCGCGGCTCGCGGGGTAAGGCGCTACGCATGGCTCACCTCCGAGAGACCCTCGATCGCCTCATCGCCGCGTTCGCCGACGACGTGATCGCCGCGCTGAGGCGCACGCCGCTCGACGAGATGCTCGCGGTCTCGCAAAAGCGAGGGGCGCACCCGACGCCGGCGCCGACCGCGGCGCCGAGCCGGGCGCGGCTCCCGGCTCGGAAGCGGTTCGACGCGAAGCGGACGAAGCTCCCCGCCGCGGGCAAGGGCGAGGTCCCGTCCATCGCCACGGACACCGCCGAGCGCATCTTCGCCGAGCGTGGGAGGCGAGGCGCCACCGAGTCGCAGCTGGTGGAGGCGCTCGAGGAGCACGGGATCTTGCTCGGCGGCGCGGGCCACGACGCGATCCAGGCGCTCGTCGAGCGCGCGATCATCCGCGACGCGGGGTTCCGGCGGAACACGGGCAAGGGCACCCAGCCCGTGTTCGTCCTCGCGTCGCTCCCGTCGTGACCGGAGGCGAAGACGCGAGGCTCACGAGCGAGCGTATGGCCGACCTCGCGCTCGAGCCGCTCCAGCTCGAGCCGCTCCCGGGGGAGCCGCCGACGGCGTCACGCGCGTGAGGAGGCCGCGCGCGACGCGGTGGGCGCGGCTCGATCAGTTCGCCGGTTTGCCGGCGCGCTTGTCGTCGGCGGCGCCGTTCTTGGCGGGCGCGCTCATGCGGACGACGGGCTTTCCGTCGGGGGCGACGTCGGCCTTGCTCTCGCTCTTCGGGGCGGCCTTCGTGTCGACCTCGGGGGTCGGGCCGGCGCCGCGTCCCTTGATGTTGTGCTTGGCGAGGATCATCGCCTCGAGCTTGTCCATGAGCTGCGGGTGCTGCTCCAGGTACGTCTTCGCGTTCTCGCGGCCCTGACCGATGCGCTCGCCCGAGTACGAGAACCACGCGCCGCTCTTGTCGACGATGCCGAGATCGGTGGCGAGGTCGATGATGTCGCCCGACTTCGAGATGCCCTGACCGTAGAGGATGTCGAACTCGACCTCCCTGAACGGCGGCGCCATCTTGTTCTTCACCACCTTCACGCGCGTCCGGTTGCCGATCGCGACCGGGTCCTTCTTGTCGCCGCCGGCGGCCTCCTTGATCTGGCCGATGCGGCGGATGTCGAGGCGGACCGACGCGTAGAACTTGAGGGCGTTGCCGCCCGTCG
>JAHBWF010000168.1 GCA_019637105.1 Labilithrix sp. | reverse complement strand
GAGCTGCGCTCGCGCGCGAGACGTTCGCTCCGAGCCGGCGACCGCGCCGGCCAGGCCGCCGCCCTTCGTCGAGAGCGTCCCCTCGTCCTCCGCCGCCGTCCCGGCGCCGGCGAGCTTGTCGTTCGGCGTCCGCGCGGACGCCGCGTCGCCGGCGCTCGCGCCGGCGTCGGGCGACGAGGCGCGGGCGACGACCGCGGACGCCGGCGAGCTCCCCGCGCGGACGACCGGAGAGAGCTCCGGCGGAGCTCTCCGCTGATCTTTCGCCGTCGGTGATCGGCGCCGGACGCGCGCGGCGATCACGCGCGCCTCGATCGCGTCGAGGAGGGCGACGAGATACCTCGCCGAGCTTCGGGCGAGCGGTACTAGGCTTCGGTCCGCTTCGAACGGCTCGAACCCACGCACGGACGGACATCATGAGCGATCAGCCCGCGTACACGCCCCCCAAAGTTTGGACCTGGAACAAGGAGAACGGCGGCGCCTTCGCCAACATCAACCGGCCCGTCGCCGGGCCGACCCACGACAAGGAGCTCCCGGTGGGGCGCCATCCGCTCCAGCTCTACTCGCTCGCGACGCCGAACGGGGTCAAGGTGACGGTGATGCTCGAGGAGCTGCTCGCCGCCGGGCACGCGGGGGCCGAGTACGACGCCTGGCTGATCAAGATCAACGAGGGCGAGCAGTTCAGCAGCGGCTTCGTGCGCGTGAACCCGAACTCGAAGATCCCGGCGCTCTCGGACCGGAGCGGCGACGCGCCGGTCCGCGTGTTCGAGTCGGGCGCCATCCTGCTCTACCTCGCCCAGAAGTTCGGCGCCTTCCTGCCCGAGGACCACGCGGCGCGCGCCGAGTGCCTCTCGTGGCTCTTCTGGCAGATGGGCAGCGCGCCGTACCTCGGCGGCGGCTTCGGTCACTTCTACGCGTATGCGCCGATCAAGATCGAGTACGCCATCGATCGGTTCGCGATGGAGGCCAAGCGGCAGCTCGACGTCCTCGACCGTCGCCTCGCCGAGGCCGAGTACCTCGCGGGCAGCGAATACACGATCGCCGACGTCGCCGTGTGGCCGTGGTACGGCGCGCTCGCGAAGGGGCTCGTCTACGACGCCGGCGAGTTCCTCTCGGTCCACGAGTACGGGAACGTCCGACGGTGGGCCGACGCCGTCGCCCAGCGCCCCGCCGTGCAGCGAGGGCGGATGGTCAACCGCACCTTCGGCGAGCCCTCGGAGCAGCTCCACGAACGGCACGACGCGAGCGACTTCGAGACGAAGACGCAGGACAAGGTGCAGAAGAAGGGCTGAGCGCCCCGCGGGCGGCGAGGTCCCTCGATTCGAGCGCCCGTGAGGAGCGTCGCCGCGGCGCGCGGGCGCGCTCGGGCGTCGGAGGTCGGCCCGACTTGACAACGGACGCGCGTCCGCTTAAACGGATGTTCGTCATGAAGCTCGGCTTCGCTCGTGGCTGCTGTCGGTGTTGTCGTTGAGCGCGAACGCGTTCGCCCCGACTTGCCCACGATCTCTCGCGTTCGCCGCAGGTGCGGCGCCGCGAGGCCTGCGAATCGAGCTCATGCATGTCCGCCCCAGACCGCCTCGCCGTCCGCCCGTCGTCACCCATGCTGCGCGTGCAGGGGCTCCACTGCGCGTACGCGTCGAGCCGCGGTCGTGTCGACGCGCTCCGTGACGTAAGCTTCGAGGTCCCGCGCTCCGCGCGCCTCGCGGTCGTGGGCGGGAGCGGCGCCGGGAAGTCGACGCTGCTCCGCTGCCTGAACCTGCTCGTCGCGCCGTCGCGCGGCTCCGTCCAGGTGGGCGATCGGCAGCTCACGTCGCTCGACGCGCGAGAGCTCGCGATCGCGCGTCGCCAGATCGGCATGGTCTTCCAACACTTCGCGCTCTTGCACCGCCGCACGGCGCGAGAGAACGTGGCGCTGCCGCTCGAGCTCGCCGGGCTCCCTCGCGCGGCGATCGCGCGGCGCGTCGAGGAGCTCCTGGACCGCGTGCGGCTCCGCGACGAGGCAGACGCGTACCCGTCGGAGCTCTCCGGCGGGCAGCGGCAGCGCGTCGGCATCGCGCGGGCGCTCGCGCACGCGCCGCGCCTGCTTTTGTGCGACGAGCCGACGTCGGCGCTGGACGCCGACAACGCGCAGCACGTCGTCGCGCTCCTCGACGGCCTCTCGAGGGACCTCGAGCTGACCATCGTCTTCGTCTCGCACCAGCTCGAGGTGGTGCGTTCGCTCGCCGACGTCGTCGCGGTCCTCGACGGCGGCGCGCTGTGCGAGCTCACCCCCGTCGCCGAGTTCTTCTCCCAGCCCCGCTCCCCCGCCGGCGCCCGCCTGCTGACCCCGGAGTCCCCGATGAAGTTGCCCCACGACCTCGTGAGCGAGGCTCGCCGCCGACCCGGCGTCGGGCCGTCGACGTTGCTCACGTTCGCCATCTCGTCCAACGACGCTACGAGCGTCATCTTTCAGACGCTCTCCCGGCAGCCGTCCCTACGCCTGGACGTCGTCGCGGCCAACATCGAGTCGCGCGGCGGACAGTCGGTGGGCTCGCTCTCGGTCTTGATCCACGGCGAGCCGCCCGTCATACGCGCGGCGCTGGCGTCGCTCGAGGAGCGCGCCGTCACCATGGAGGTCGTGGGTCATGTCGTCGACGCTGCTTGACGCGCTCTGGTCGGCGTCCGTGGAGACGCTCGTGATGGTCGGCGTCTCGTCGGCGATCGCCGCGATCTTCGGGCTGCCGCTGGGCCTCCTCCTCTTGGTGACCGGACCTCGGCACCTCGCGCCGCACGCGCTCGTGCACCGGAGCGTGGGGCTGATCGTCAACGCCGCGCGCTCGACGCCCTTCATCATCCTCCTGGTCTCGGTGATCCCGCTGACGCGCTGGCTGGTGGGCACGAGCATCGGCACCGCCGCCGCCGTCGTCCCGCTCGCCCTCGCCGCGGCGCCGTTCGTCGCGCGCCTCTACGAGCAAGCGCTCCGCCAGGTCGATCCGGCGACGCTCGAGGCCGCGCGCTCGCTCGGCGCGAGCCGCAGGCAGATCGTCACGCGCGTGCTCCTGCCGGAGGCCGTGCCGGGCCTCGTGACGGCGACCACGGTGATGGTCGTCAGCCTCGTGGGGGCGTCGGCGATGGCGGGCGCGGTGGGCGGCGGCGGCCTCGGCGACCTGGGCATCCGCTACGGCTACCAGCGCTTTCAACCCGGCGTGATGGCCGCGGTCGTCCTCTTGCTCGTGCTCCTGGTGAACGCCGTGCAGTGGGCGGGCGACCGGCTCGTCCAACGCCTCTCGAGGGGGGCCGCGAGCACATGATGAAGCAGCTCACGTTCGTGGTCCTGACGGCGGCGGCGCTCGCGTTGACCGTGGCGCTCTCGCCCTCCGCCTGCGCCAAGCACGGCGCGAAGTCGCTGCGCGTCGGAGTCACCTCGGGCCCGCACGCGCAGATCATGGAGGTCGTCGCCGTCGAGGCGCACAAGCGCGGCGTGGACGTGAAGGTCGTCGAGTTCTCCGACTACGTCCAGCCGAACGCGGCGCTCGCCGACGGCAGCCTCGACGCCAACAGCTTTCAGCACCTGCCGTACCTGGAGCGTCAGCGGAAGGACCGCGGCTACCGGTTCGACGTGTTGGGCACCACGGTGACGTTCCCGATCGCGGCGTACAGCGCTCGCCACGCGAGCCTCGACGCGCTGCCGAAGGGCGCCGTCATCGCGATCCCGAACGACCCCACCAACGGCGCCCGCGCGCTCCGGCTCCTGGAGGTCGCCGGGCTCCTCCGCCTGCCGGGCGCCGCCGGGAGCGACGTGTCCCCCCGGGACGTCGCGTGGACGCGCGCCGAATACGGGATCAAGGAGCTCGACGCCGCGCAGCTCACGCGCGTGCTCGACGACGTCGACCTCGTCGTGATCAACACGAACTACGCGCTCGAGGCCGGCCTCGACCCGTTCAAGGGGCTGGCGCGGGAGGCGACGCAGTCCCCGTACGCCAACGTCATCGCCGTGCGCGCGGGAGAGGGCGACCGGCCGGAGCTGAAGACGCTCGTCGAGGCGTACCACTCGGCCGAGGTGCGCGCGTTCATCGAGCGCACCTTCAAGGGCGCGGTCGTCCCGGCCTGGTGAGCGGCGACCGTGGTCCTCGGCCCCTCACTGCTCGCCAGGATCCTCGAGCTCACGCGCGGGCAGGTCGTGCTCGTCATCGTGGCGCTCGCCCTCGTCGCGTGGCTCGCCGACGTGGCGCTGCGACGCCGGTGGAGCGCGTCGCGCCGGCGGCTGCTCGCGTCGCAGCTCCGGGCGCTCGGGAGCTCGGTGGCGCTCGGAGGCGCGCTCTGGCTCGTCGGTCGAGCGCTCGCGTGGAGCGGCGCCGCCGAGTGGCTGGCGATCGGCGTGGGCCTCGTCGTGATCGTGGCCTGGCTGAACGTCGGGCTGCGCGTCGCGCGCGTCTTCGTCTTCGAGTGGCTGTTCGCGAACAGCGAGCGCGAGGGCGTCCCGCTCCTGCTCGTGGACATCTTCACGATCGTGGCGTCCGTCGTGCTCTTCGGCGCGTTGCTCCACGCGGTCTTCCTCATCGAGGTCACCTCGCTCCTCGCGACGTCGGCGGTCGTCTCCGTGGTGCTCGGCCTGGCGTTGCAGGACACGCTCGGGCAGCTCTTCGCGGGCGTGTCGTTGCAGCTCGATCGCCCGTTCCGCCTCGGCGATTGGGTCGAGGTGCACTCGGGCGGGCAGCGCGTCGGGGGCCAGGTGCTCGAGATCTCGTGGCGCGCGACGCTGCTCCTCGCCATCGGCGAGGAGCTGATCTCCATCCCCAACAAATCGATGGCGCAGGGGCTGGTGCTGAACTTCTCGGGCCGCGAGCGTCCGTTCGTGCGCGGTCACGTCTTCCGCGTGCCGCTCGACGCCGACGTCGAGCTCGTGAAGCGTCTCCTCGTGCAGGCCGCGCAGGAGACGGAGGGGGTTGTCGCCGAGCCCCGCCCGCTGCCGCTGCTCATCGAGACGACCGAGTCGTGGATCGCGTTCAAGATGGTCAACTTCGTCACCGACTACGGCGCCCAGTTCACCATCGGCGACGCGTTCCAGACGCGGGCGCTCGAGCTGCTCGCGGCGAACGGCGTCCGGCTCGCCGCGCCGCGGCTCCAGCTCGTCCGACCGTAGCCTCCCTCACGGCTCGGGTCGCGCGCGCGGCCGCGTCGCGGGCGGCGCGATCACGGGAAGATCCCTCGCTCGTCGTAGACCGTCTTGAGCCGCTGGAGGGCGATCGCGTACGCCGCGACGCGACGGCTCGTGCCGTGCAGCCGCGCGAAATCGCCGACGGCTCGGTACGCGCGCGCGATGACCTTCGAGAGCTTCGCGTCGACCTCCTCCTCGCTCCAGCTCTCGGACCGACGGTTCTGCAGCCACTCGTAGTAGCTCACGACGACGCCGCCGGAGTTCGCGAGGAGGTCGGGGAGGATCTCGACGCCGCGCTCCTCCAGGATCTGCTCGCCGGCGGGCGTCGTCGGACCGTTCGCGCCCTCGAGGACGAGCTTGCTGTCGAGCGTCCGCGCCTCCGCGACGCCGATCTGATTCTCGATCGCGCACGGCGCGAAGATGTCCGCCTTCGTCGCGAAGAACTCCTCGCGCGTGATGATCCGTCCGCCCGGGTAGCCCGCGATGGATCCGTTCGTCTCGACCCAGTGCTGCAGCTTGTGCGCGTTGAAGCCCTCCTCGTTGGCCAGGTAGCCGGAGTGGTCGCCCACGAGGACCGTCGACACGCCGAGGCGGGAGAGGATGACCGCCAGGTGCGAGCCGACGTTCCCGAAGCCCTGGACCGCCATCGTCGATCCCTGGAGCTCGAAGCCGTTCTCCTTCGCCCAGGCGAGGAGCGCGAAGACGGCGCCCTGTCCGGTCGCCTTCGTGCGCCCCAACGTGCCGCCCGACGCGACGGGCTTCCCCGTGACCACGCCTTTGACGCTCTGCTTCTGCGCGCCGCCGACCATGTTCGAGTACGTGTCCATCATCCACGCCATGACCCGGCTGTCGGTGCCGACGTCGGGGGCGGGGATGTCGTGGTCGGCGCCGATGTTCTCGCCGAGCGCGTGCGTGAAGCGACGCGTGATGCGCTGGAGCTCCGCCGGCGAGACGCCTCGAGGGTCGAAGCTGATCCCACCCTTGCCGCCGCCGAAGGGGATGTCCATGAGGGCGCTCTTCCACGTCATCAGCGCGGCGAGCGCCTTGACGTCGTCGAGCGACACGGACGGATGAAACCGGAGCCCGCCCTTGAACGGGCCGAGGACGTCGTTGTGCTGAACGCGATAGCCCTCGAAGACTCGGACGCTGCCGTCGTCCATCTGGACCGGGAAATGGAGGACGAGCTCTCGCTTCGGGCGGCTCAGGATCGCCCGGAGGTGCTGGGGGAGATCGACGACGTCCGCGGCGCGATCGAGGTGCCCCTGGACCACCTCGAAGAAGGACGCGGCCTCCGCCTCGGACGGCGCCGGCGGGGGGCCGTCTCTTCGCGGCTTCGCCGAGACGCGCGACGCGGGCGCGGGGGCGGGGGCTGACGCGGCGACGGGGCCGGCGGAGCCCGCGTCGCTGCGTACCGACGTCGCCTCGGAGTCGGCGGACGGCGTGAGGGTCGTACTTGGGTGGGAGAGAGAGAGTTTCACGGGCCTCTTCGGGGGTAGGGGGATGAGGAGGCCGCTCGGCACGTGTCGCCGAGCGCGCCTCGGTGGGTGCGCGACGTCGCTCCGCGCGCGGGCGAACGCGCCCGGACGCGAGGTCCTCGCGATCGAGACCGTCGTCCGCGCCCGCCGATCGAACGACCGTCGAGCGCGGCGGAGAGCGCGCAGGTCCGACGCCCCCGCGCGCGCGCGGAGCCACGGATCCGCGCGCGCGTACCGGGGGAGTCGGACCTCGTCATGGACGAGCGCCCGCGGCGCTCGTGAGAGCTCGTCCGTCCATCGCGACGGGCCGTGCGCCGGCGCGGCGTCGGCGAGCGTCCCGGAGGGGGCGCGCGCCGTGGCGTCGAGCGTCCTCGCGACGCGCGCGAAGACGTGCGCCGCGGTGATCGTCAGCCCGACGGCGGCGACGACGACGCAAGCGAAGGCGAAGCGGGTCGAAGGACCGGCGGTCGCGGCGATCGCCACGATCGCGACGGCGATCGCGACGACTTTTCGCCTGAGCCTCGCCGCGCGCAACGCCTGCTCACGACGAGGAGCCCGGCCTCGGCCGAGCGCTCGAGCGGGGTGGGGACGTCCGGACGGGGCCGGCGGAACGGAGACGCTTCATCCCATGCTTGCTCCTCGGAGCCGGCGCTCACGCCGGCGACTTCGTACGCGCGAACCTCGGAGGAGGCCGGCGACGAACGCGAAGAGCGGAAATTCGCTCAGGGCTTCGCCGCCGGCCGGCGACAGGCGCAGGGGCACCCGATCGTCGTGCAGCGAGGCGGCAGAGCGTTGCGATCCACGGCTGTCTTCTTAATGCGCGCGGGGGACGCCGTCAATGAAAAATCTTCTATAACGAACGAGTGTTCGTTATGAAAGAAACGGCGCCCGACCCCGGCTCCGGCGTCCCCTCGAGGGAAGGCGCGATCGAGGCGGCCCGTCGGAGGTCGCCCTCCGATGGCCGTCCTGCCCCGATCCTCGGCGTCGATCCCGCGTGCGGCCCGAGCTCGGCCGAAGACACGCCCCGTCGCGGTCGCTCAAGGGGGACAGCTCGGACACCACCATCGTCCGTCCTTGAGCCTCTGCCAGCCGAGGTTCCACTCGAGGCGAGCCGCGGCGTGCTCCATCGAGGCCCCGAAGAGCCGAGGAGAGCGAGCGTCACAGCGCCAGCAGCGGACCTGGTGACAGCCCTCTTCGACGATCGTTGCGGTCTGCTCGTGCGCGCGATGCCGTCCCCCCATAGCGAGAATAAACAACACGATCGCCACTTCCGTCAATACGATAGAGTGTGAACGGCCCTCCTTCGCGCCGCGCCGCCGCGCACGGACCACGGGGTGACGACGGGGTGACGGAGGGGAGGCGCGCCCGAGGCGGCGCCTCAGGGCCGGCGCAGCTTCTCGTAGGCGACCGCGACGATCTCCGCGATCGCGAGCGCCTCCCGCTCGCCGAGCTCGGGATCCCGACGGAGCTCCGCGGCCACCCGCCCGATCGCCCTCGGACCGGCGCTCCCCGCCGGGGCGGCGCGCGCCGGTCGTACGAACGCGTCCAGCGAGACGCCCGCCCAGAGCGCCAAGGCCGCGAGCGCGTCGACCTCGGCGCCGCGCCCCCGCGCCATCCGTGTCAGGGTCGAGGGGCTGACGCCGGTCTCCGCGGCCACCGCGCTCCACGGTTGCCCGCGGGCGCGCCGCTCGGCGTCGACGGCGGCGCGAAAGCCGTCGAGATCGAAGGCGCCCGCCCGCCCTGACGCGTTTCGTCCACCGTGAGCTCGCATCTTTCGTTGCGTTATAACAACGACGTTGCTAATGTGCAATCCAACGGAGCGGCTCGTGACACACACACTCGAACAATTGCTCGCCGTCACGCTCGACGGCGAACGAGCGCTGCTCGTCAACGTCGCGCTCGACGAACGTTCCGTACGCGCCGCGGTGCGGCTCGCCGCGGAGGAGCGCACGCCTCTGTTCGTGGGCGTACGCGTGCCGCCGGCCGCCGAGAGGCTCATCTGGCAGTCGCTCGCGGATCGCTCCGAGGAGGCCGTCTCCCGCTGGCTCTTCGAGCGCAACCGGCGGCGCCGGCGCCGTCAGCGGCGCCGGCGCGCCGCCGCTCGCAGCAAGCGCAGCGCGCCGCCCTGAACGCCGGCGCCGCTCGGCGCGGTCCGCCGCCGCTCGCGCGGATCAGCGTACGACCGCGTCGTTGATGGTGCGCGTGCCCGAGCCTCCGGGGTACGCGTAGCTCGCGTAGAAGTCGAAGCCCCAGACCGTGAGGCCGAACGGTCCGACGCTGCGCGCCTCGTGCCGGCCGTGCGCGCACGTGCCGCTGGCGTACGCCTGGGGCTTGCCGTCGCGGACGAGATCGAGCCGAACGTACTCGTACTGGCCTCCGATCCCGACCGGCTTCCAGCCCTCCACGAGGCCCGCGCAGTCGAGCGTCACGTCGTGAAACCCGGTCGGGGTCCTCCTCCGCACGAGGTTGACGGAGCCCTGGGCGTACGTGAAGTCGGAGAAGAAGACGTACTCGTTCAGGAACTGATCCGAAGGAACGACGTTCACGAAGTCCGGATCGCCGGCGCCGCCGTGCGGGCTCCCGCCGGTCATGTAGCCGTTCATGAAGATGGGGTGCTCCGCGTCCTGGCTCGTGACCACGAACGGTCGCCCCGCCCAGAACACGGCCGACTTTCCCGCCTGCAGCTCCGTCGGAGCGCCGTCGGGCGGCTCCGGATCGTACCGGAGCTGCGTCCCGTCGACGGCGGCGATGATCCGCCATGGGCTCAGCTCTTCTTCGTCGCCGCTCCGCGCGCGGTGCCGGACGCCGACGTACGCGTCCCCCCAGGCGCTCTGAGGCGGGACCTGCTGGTGGAGCGAGTCGCACGCCCCCATGGTCTCCGTGAGGAACATGCACGCGGCGCCTCCGAAGACGGCGACCGGCTTCGTAGACGTGATCGGGCTGCCGAGGAGCCGACCCGGTTGCACGATCTGGACGACCTCACCCTTGCGGAGGCGCCAGGACGTCTCCACCCCGGCGGGGCTCTCCTCGACGCCCGGTCCGCGCGCGATCTCGGCGGCCGGCGTCAGGCGCACCTCGGTGTCGTCCTGGGCCGCGAGCACCTGGATCGACGGCGCGAGCGACGGCGTCGTCCCGGCCCAGGCGTCGAGCAGGCGGTATCCCTTGCCCCAGCTCGCCACCGGCAAGAGCAGCGTCGCCGAGGGGAGGTAGCTCGAGGCGCCGCCGTAGGGATACATCGAGTAGGCGCTGACGGGCACGGAGCTCTTGATCTCGAACGCGTCGAACCTCCCCGTGCCCTCGAGGCCGCCGGCCTCCTTCACGATCGTCTCCACCGGACACGGCACGAACGTGGTCGCCCCTCCGCTCGAGGGGGCCTGGGCCAAGAAGAGGATCGCGATGCCGCCGGGCGGCAGCGGACCGTCGAGCGGCTCGTACGTCACGGTCTCGCCGGATTTCGGCACCACCAGGGACCGCGAGACGTCCCGCCGCTCTCCCTTGTAGAAGACGGAGACCTCCGCGGGCTCGTTCCACGTGTTCGCCACGAAGGCGGCGTAGCAAGAGCCCCCGGCCTCCGGGTAACGCGGAGGCGGGACGGTCATGAAGCTGCAGCCGCGCGATCCCTGCGCCGCCTCGGCGCTCGCGCACGCGCTCACGCACTCGCCCTTCGCGCACCCCTGTCCGGCCGAGCACGTCGAGACGAGCCGCTCCTCGCAGCCCTCCACGATCGAGTGGAGGTCCAGCGAGCACTTGCGCCCGCTGCAGTCGTCGAGCTCGGCGCCGGCGTCGGGCTCGAACCGCGGCTTCTCCCCCTCCGCCAGCGGCCGCGGGCTTCGCGCGCACGAGAGCGCGAGCGCGGCGAAGATCGCGAGCCGACGAGCGCGCATCAAGGGGCCCACGTGACGGCGCGCGGATCGGGGTGCGCGTCGTTGTCGCGCGTCCCGCGCGCGAGCTGTCCCTTGTCGTTCGCTCCCCAGCACCACACCTCGCCGGTCTTGGCGAGCGCGCAGACGGTCTGCTCCATCACGGCGACCTGGACCATCGGGGGGAGGTCCTTCACCTTCAGGGCGTCCGGCGACCGGAGGACGCTCGGGGGCTCCGCGAGCTGCCCGCGCTCGTTGTCGCCCCAGCAGTAGACGCCGCCGGACGCCGTCACGGCGCACGTGACGCTGTAGCCCGCGGAGACCTGCTTGACCGGATCGTGGAAGACGACCCCGATCGGCTGCGGCTCCATCTGGTACACGAGCCCGCCGGTGCCGAGCTGCCCCCGATCCGAACGCCCCCAGCAGAAGACGACGCCGTTCGAGACGACGCACGCCGTGGACCACGGCGCGCTGATGCTGGTGACGTTCGCGAGGCCGGGGATCGGCGCCGGCGGCGCGCTCTCGAGCGACGACAGCCGGCCGATCAGCGACGGCTCGACGTCGCCCTGGACCTCGCCGGGGAAGAGGCTGCGCCCGAACCCCCACGCGTAGACGACGCCGCTCTCCTCGACGCAGAAGACGTTTCGCGCGCTCCCGGCGAGCTTCACGCACGGACCGCCGCCGGTGGCGATCGACCGCGGACCCCTGGTGTTGGCGCTGGAGGGGACGAGGACGTCGCGGTTGTCGGGGGCGCCCGAGCAGACGGGCACCCCCGCCGCGTCGAGCACGCAGACGATCCCGTTGCCCAGCGCGACGTGCGTGGCAGGCGGGAACGCCATCCTCGCGGGGACCCATCTGTCCGTGCGCGTCACGCCTTCGAACGCGGGGCCGGCCTTGCCCCAGCAGTGGACGCTCCCGTCCTTCACCAGCGCGCAGGTGTTGCCGTTGAGGCCCCACGTGCCCGGGCCCGTGCCGTTGTTCGTGTATCCGGTGCCGCCGAGGGCGATCGCCGCGGCAGGCGGCAAGTCCGACACCACCACCGGGCGCGTCCCGAACGGGGCGCCGCCGTCCGGCGTGGGCGCGGTCGGATCGGCGCCGAGCTGGCCGTCCGCGCCTTCTCCCCAGCACCCGACCGATCCGTCGCTGCGGCGCGCGCAGATGTGCTGCCCCGACGACGCGGCGATCTCCACCACGCAAGGCTCCGAGGCGCACGTGACGGGCTCGAGCGTCGGATCGAAGGGCGGCGGCGCGTCCGCGCCGGCGTCGGCGACGACGCCGGTGTCCGGAGCCGCGCCGGCGTCGGCGTCGGGGAGAGGGGCGCCGGCGTCGGTCTGCGGGTCGGCCTCGTCGTCCGAGCTGGAGCAGCCGACGGCCCCGAGGAGCGCGGGAGCGATCAGGGCGGCGGAGGCGATCGCGATACGAACCTTCACGGCTTCACCTTCTCTTCACGACGAAGGACGATGTTGTTGCCGACGACGATGACCTGCTTCGAGTCTGCGAAGATCCCGTTGGGCCGTCCGAGCGCGATGAGCGGCATCCCGTCGATCGCCGTCTTGGCGTACGACCAGGACGCGCCGTCGTAGCGGTAGACGCCGAGCTGGCCGAGCGCCCACGCCTCGTTCGGACCCGCCCAGAGGTCGTACAGGCCGACGCCCGGCAACGACTTGCCGGCGCCGTCGAGCGCCTCGGCGAACGGGCCGAACACGACGCGGCCCGCCTCGAGCTTCGAGTGCATCGCGCCGATGCGGCTGCCGAGCGACCCGACGATCCGATGCACGCCGCCGCCGGCGTACGCGCCCTGCCCGTACGTCCCGAGCTCTTGAGAGAGGCGGGTCCCGGCGACGATCCTCCACCCGTCGGTCGAGGCCGGATCGAGCGCGTCGTCGTCGAGCGCGCCGGCGTCCTCCGCCTCGCCGGCGTCGGCGTCGCCGGCGTCGCCGACGTCGGGCGCGCCGCCGGGGGGGCGCCTCGCGAGGTACATCGTGGTCCGGTAGTACTCGTCGGCGTAGTCGTAGACGCCGTGGCTGATCGTCGCCCAGACCTCGCCCGTCTCGGTGCCCCAGACCGTCCCGCAGTCCCACTTGTCGACGCCCACGGCGCGCGCCGCGAACGAGCGCACCCACTCGCTGCCCGTCCAGTGCAGGACGCCGGAGAAGCCGCACGCCCACGCCTCGTTCGGCCCCTGAGCCCAGATCTTGTGGACGCGGGAGTTCGCCGGCAGAGGTACGGCGGTCCACTCCCACGTCCCGTTCGCGGCCACGCCGTGGAGCGCCAGGTCCTGGCCGGCGGCCCAGATCTCCTGGCGACCCACGCCCCAGATCGAGGTCAGGTTCGCGGGGCCGGTCCAGACGTCCGTCCACTCCTTCCCGTCGAACACGGTGACGAGCGCCCCGACGCCGGCGCGGAAGCCCACCGCCCAGGCGCGACCGTCGGGATCGAGCCACACGTCGTTCAAGGTCACGGGCTGACCCGCCGGCGACTTCGACGACGGGCCCTCGATCAAGCAGAAGCCGTCGAGCCCGCACCTGGCCTCGGCGCCCGCGTCCCGGTCGTCGGCCGCGTCGCGGATCGCGCCGGCGTCGTCGACCGCGGCGTCGTCGACCGGAGACGCGTCCGGTCCGCCGGCGTCGGGCGTGACCTCCCCGACGGTCACGTCGTCGCTGCACGCCGCGAAGAGCACGAGGAGGAGACCGCCGGCGACGCCGACGGCTCGGCCGGACCGGATCCACGAACGCCCGCTCATTGCGTGTTCTCCTTCGCCTTCGTCCGACGCAGGATGACGTCGTCGCCGACGATCCAGACGTCGTCCTCGTTCCCCCAGATCTCGTAGAGGTGCAGCCCGGGCTCCGTCGGCTCGCGCGTCCAGCGGCTGCCGTCCCAGTGGACGATCGTCGAGCCCTCTCCGAGGACCCAGACGTCGTCCTTGGACCGCCCCCACACGGCGTGGAGGTCCTCGTGGACGCCGACGTCCACCGTCGTCCAGAGGAACGTCGACGTCCCGTCCCAGTGTCGGACGACCCCGTTGCGGCCGACCGCCCAGACGTCGTTGGCCCAGGTGCCCCACGTCCGCTCGATGTCGGCGCGGCTCGCCGAGTCGTACTCCTTCCACGGAGGGAGGGGCGCCATCCCGACGACCCCGGCCCGCTGGACGGGGGCCAGCGGGCTCCAGTCGGCGTTCCGGAACGTCCTCCCGAAGACCCCGCCGAGCCAGACGTCGCCCGAGCTCGCCGGCCAGACCGAGCGCAGCGCGACCTGGACGTCCCCGCCCGGCCGCGAGAAGTCGTTCACGACCGGGACCATCTTCCACGCGTCGCCCGACCAGTGCCAGGCCGCGATCGTCATGAAGCCGAGCGTCGGATGGGTGACGAGCGCGTAGTCGCCGACGGCCCAGACGTCGTTCGGCCCCGTCCCGTTGATGTCCCAGATCGTGGCGCGCTTGCCCGCCGCCGTCAGCGGCGGGGTGAGGGTCCAGCCGCCGCCGTCCGCGTTCCAGCCGCCTCCGCGCAGCATCAGGTGGCTCGAGGCCCCGATCCACACGTTGGACGCGCCGGTCCCCCAGACCGCGTTGAAGGTGTCGTCGACACCCGTGGGCGACACCTGCCACGCCTTCCCGTTCCAGTGGAGGACCGTCCCGCGAGCGCCGACCGCCCACACGTCGTCGGACGCGGAGCCCCAGACGTCGAACAGCGCCGTCCCGGAGGTCGGGATGGGCGTCCGGACCCAGCGATACTCGCTCTCGCTCGCCCCGTCGGCCGGCGCGTCGATCGACGCGTCCGCGCCGGTCAGCGGCGGAGGGGGATCCGCCGAGGCGTCGTCGGGGAGCGGCGCGATCACCTCGGACTCGGCGCACGCGCCGAGGATCGCGAGCGGCAGCAACGGCAAGAGCCAACGCGAGCGCATCATCGAACCTCGCCCTCCGCGCACTCGCGCGTGGCGCACTTGCCTCGCGAGCACACCTGACCGGCCTCGACGTCACACTTGATGTGGCATCCCCCGCACCGGTACGGGTTCGTGAGGATGTCGGCCTCGCAGCCGTTCTCGATGTCCTGGTCGCAGTCGGCCCAGCCAGGGTCGCAGGTGTAGTCGCAGCGGCCGGCGTTGCAGGTCGGCCCGCCGTTCGGCGACGGGAGGCTCCAGAAGGCGGCGTCGTTGCGCGTCATCCCCGGACACTCGTTGTCGCAGCGGCCGCAGTTCTGCGGGTCGGCGGTGAGGTCGACGCACGAGGAGCCGCAGAACGTGCCCGTCTTGCAGACGCACTCGCCGCGGAAGCACTGCTGGCCGGGGTCGCAGGCGTTGCCGCACGCCCCGCAGTTCTTCGGGTCGGAGTTGACGAGAGACTCGCAGCCGTTGGTCTCGTCCCCGTCGCAGTCGAAGTAGCCGCTACGGCACTTCGGCACGTCGCAGGTCGAGCCGAGGCAGCCGTAGTAGGTGTTCGGTCGGTCGGGCACGGAGGCCGTGTTGGTGCAGCGGTTCCCGCACGCCCCGCAGTGGCTGTCGGACGAGGTCGTGTCGGCGCACTCCTTGGAGCCCCACGGGGTGGTGCACTCCACGGTGCCGGGGGCGCAGACGCACTCGCTGCCCGACGGGACGCGACCGGCCGGGCACCCGCACTGGCCGTTGACGCACTGGAGGTCGCCCGGGCACGCGTCGCCGCAGGCGCCGCAGTTCGCCTTGGTCCCGAGCGCGATCTCGCAGCCGTCGTCGATGATCCCGTTGCAGTTCTCGTAGCGCGTCACGGTGAAGACCGCCGTCGTCGTGCACTTCGGCACGCACTGCCCTTCTTCGCAGGAGAAGGTCATGTGGAGCGCGTCGCCGGCGAACGGCTCCGGCGGACAGACGACGCCGCAGCCACCGCAGTTCTTCGGATCGTTGGAGAGGTTCGTACCGCAGCGCCACCCCGACGACGGACACGTCGCGTACGGCGCGGCGCACTCCGTCTCCGCGCAGAGCAGCCGGTGGATCGAGGCCTCCGGGAGGCCGCCCTCGTCGGCCGGCGGCGTGAACGGCGGGGGCGCGTCGTTCACCTCGGAGGGCTCGCCGAGCGACGCCGAGTTGGCGCACGCCATCAACGTCACGAGCGTGGACAGGACCGAACCGACGACGACACGCTTCACTGGACAGGCTCCTTCGCTGGCGTCTCCGCCGTCTGCGCGCGCGCGACGCGGTCACGGACCGCCCGGACGCGGCGGGCGTAAGGCCCCTCGGAGTGGCGAGACAAGAACTGCGCCGCGAGCCGCTCGGCCTCGGCGGCGCGGCCCGCTCGCTCGAGCGCCTCGATCCGGAGCACGTCGGCGTCGACGTGGAAGACGCCCGACGGAAACTCGCGATCGTGCTCGTCGAGCAACGCCAGCGCGCGCGCCGCCCCGTCCTTGCCCAGCGCCCGGCGCGCCTCGTCGACGAGCGCCGTCTCCCGCGCGAGCGCGTCGTCGCTCGGAGGAGGAGCGCGGCCGACCGTGGGCGTACGCGCGCCCTCGGGGGCGCGGGCGGCGCCGATCGCCGCCTCGCGCTTGCCCGGGGCGTCCGGCAGGGCGTCCGGCGTGACGGTCGGGCTCGGCGCCATCTCGTCGCTCGCCGGAGCGGTCCCAGCCCCGCTCTTCGCGTTCTCGTCGCTCGCCTGCGCGGCCTCGCGCGGGCCCTCGCCGGGCGGCGGGCTCGCTTCGACCGCGGGCGCGCCGGCGC
>JAHBWF010000167.1 GCA_019637105.1 Labilithrix sp. | reverse complement strand
CGACCCTCGACGACGCGCCTCTCGCGCTCGTGCCGGCGAGCACGCGCGCGTTCGACGAGCCCCCGCGCTCGCGGTCGGGCGCCGCGGCGACGGGTCCGACGTCGGCGCGGACGCCGCGGCGGACGGCGGGGCTCGCGCTGATGCTCGCCACGACCCTCGTGATCGTCGGCGGCGCGGCGGCGTTCGCGGCCGCACGCTCCAGCTCGACGCGGGCCGCCGGCGCGGCGGGAGACGCTCCTCCGCCCGTGGCCCTCCCGGCGCCACCGGCGACCGCCGGCGAGGCGACCGCCGACGGGACGAACCCGCCCGCGGCGGACGAGGCGGACGACGAGGCGACCCCGCCCGACGCGCCGGCCGCGGGCGCGCCCGCCACGGCCGAGCCGGCCGCGGGCGCGCCCGCCGAAGCGCGCGACGGCGAGACGCGCGAGATCACGCTGGAGCTCAACGCCGACGCGCCGATCACGAAGGTCATCCGCCCCGCCGCCCGCCGGGTCGCGCTCGAGGACGGTCGGGCGAAGGTGACCGTCGCGGCGTTTCACGGCGACCTGCCGATCGACGTCGAGATCGCCGGCGGACGCCGCGCGCACGGAGTCGCGCACGCGGGCGGACCGCTCGCCGTCAAGCTCACCACCACGAAGGGGAGCGCCGCGCGCCCCCACGTCTCGCCCCCCAAGGCGGCACCACGAGCCTCGAAGGAGCTCCAGGAGAGCCCGTACAAGTGACGATCGGATCGGGTCCGCGTCCAGCCCGCGCCCGTGACCGAGGCCGTCCTCCGCGTTCCCTCGAAGCGTCGAGCGAGCCTCACGAGCATCGCCACGACGCGTCGAGCGCGGCCTCGCCCCTGGCGGCCGCGCGCGCGGCGGCCGCGCCGTCACTTGGGGCACGGCGCGATCGTCTCGCCGGCGCACGGGTCGCGTCGCTCGGGCGTGACGACCTGACCGATCTTCGCCGGCGTCCCGCGGAACGCGAGCGCCGTCGACAGGGCGTTGCACGGGAAGCCCTTGCGGTCGCGGCTCGCCGAGTCGTTGATGTCGGTCGCGCTGCACACGAGCGGCCGGACGCCGAGCATCAGCGCCGCGGACTGACACAGCCGCTCGGTCGGCTTGTCCGGGCGCTGGATCTTGGCGACGCCGTTCAAGACGTCGTCGACCGGCCAGCGGCCGACGGCGATCATGTCGTCGAGCTCCCAACCCTGGTCGGACCTGCGGACCTTCGCGGTGATCTTCACGTCGCGGAGGTTGATCTGCGCGTCGGCGTTGAACGGCAGCACCGAGGTCTGGAGCTCGGCGACGAGCACGCCGTCGTTCACGAACCCGGACGCCTGGTGCTTCGACTCGAGCGTCGCCTCGTTCACGAGATCGTCCCGATCGACGCTCCACGTCTCGTCGGCCGCGAACGTCGGCGGCACCGCGCTCGCTCCGCTGCGGTCGGGGCCGATCGAGCGGTACACCGAGACCCGCACGTCCGAGTCGTTCCGCTCCCCGTTGTAGCCGTCGACCCGGATGAGCATCCCGTGCTCGCCGCGCGCGATGCCGTCGTTGATGTACGACGCCGGGTCGACGCCCGTCTGCTGGTAGACCTGCGCGAGGAGGCGGCCGGCGGCCTGGTCGCGCCCGAGCTCGCCGTCGCAGTGCTTCGACTTCGCGGCCTCGCCGACGAGCTCGCACGACTCGGGCTCGGTGGGGCACGTGCACGTCTCGTCGAGGTCGTAGCCGAACGTCGGCACCACGCCGCCGTCCGGCAGCGCGCCGAGCGCGACGTCGCGCGCGGCGACGACGAAGCTCTCCGTCCCGCCGAGCGTCGTCGGCGGGGGCGTGAGCGGGACGCGCGCGAGGGCGCACCCGGCGTCCGAGATCACGCCGCCGCCGCCCGCGTCGGGCTCGACGACGCCCGCGTCCGGCCCGCGCACGATCGCGTCGTCGAAGGCGGTGCACCCGGCCCACGCGAGGACCGTCGCGAGGCCGAGGCTTGGCGTGACGAGCCGGAGGCGCACGATCTTCAGTGTAGCCGAGCCTCCGCTCGAGCTCCGAGCGCGCGTTCGTCAGGCGTCATCGCGCGCCTCGGCGATGCGGAGCCGCTCGAGCAGGCGATAGAAGCTCGGGCGCGCGAGCTGGGCGTGCTCGGCGGCGCGCGCGACGACTCCGTGGGCGCGCGCGAGCACCTTGGGGACGTAGTCGCTCTCGAAGCGCTCGAGCACGACGCGCCTCGCCTCGTGGTAAGGCAGCGCCGAGAGGTCCTCGCCGCCGGCCGCCGCGGGGGCGTCGAGGAGCAGCGCGACCGCCGTGTCGCCGAGCGCGGCGTGGCGCTCGATCACGTTCCGGAGCTCGCGCACGTTCCCGGGCCAGGAGTACTCCGCGAGCATCGCCGCGAGGTCGGCGGGGATCTCGACGCTCGCGTCGCCGCGCGCCTTGCGGAGGAAGTGCGTCGCGAGCGGGAGGACGTCTTCGGGGCGATCGCGGAGCGGCGGCACGGTCACGCGGGCGACGGCCAGGCGGTAGTAGAGGTCCTCGCGAAACTCGCCGCGCCGCGCCTTCTCGGCGAGCCGCCGGTTGGTCGCCGAGACGATCCTCACGTCCGCGGTGCGCGCCCTCCGCCCGCCGACCGGACGGACCTCCTTCGCCTCGAGCGCGCGGAGGAGCTTCGGCTGCATGTCGAGCGGGAGCTCGCCGACCTCGTCGAGGAACAGCGTCCCGCCGTGCGCCTCCTCGAACATGCCGCGCCGATCCTCCGCGGCGCCGGTGAACGCGCCGCGCGCGTGCCCGAAGAGCTCGCTCTCGATCAGGTTCGGCGGGATGGTGCCGCAGTCGACGACGACGAAGGGACCGTCGCGGCGCGGCGAGCTCGCGTGGATCGCCCGCGCGAGGACGTCCTTTCCCGCGCCGCTCTCGCCCTCGAGCAGGATCGCGATGTCGGCCTTCGACGCCTCCTCGAGGACGCCGAACAGGTGACGCATGACGGGCGCTTTGCCGAACGCGTCGCCGAACGTCGCGTGCTCGGACAGCGGGAGCGCCAGCTCGTCGGCCTCGAGTCGGAGGGCGAGGGTCGTCGCGCCGAGCGTGAGCACCGTGTCGGCCTGCACGAGGACGTCGTTCACGCGGAGGCCGCCGATGCGCGTTCCGTTCTTGCTCCGGTCGCGCAGGCGGACGCCGTTCGGCGTCAGCGTGACGTGGACGTGCTCGCGCGAGACCGCCGGATCGGTGAGGACGAGATCGGCGCCGGCGCCGCTGCCCACGACGAACGTGGGCGAGGCGATCCGGACCTCGCGCCCGGCCTCCGGCCCCTTCAGCACGGTGAGGACCGCCGCCCGGACGAGCAAGAGCGGCCGCCCGCCCGCCGTCGCGGTGCGGGTGCCCTCGGCGAAGTCGCTCATCCCCTCCAGCCATACACGATGGGCAGACACCCCCGCCGCCCAACAAGCGCCGTTCCATCCCGGGAAGACGCCTCGCCTCCTCGATCCACGAGCGTGAAGCTCGATCCAAATTCAGCTCGCGAAGCGAGCGCCCGCGAGGGGTGAGGCCCGAAAAAACCGCGCTCTTTCGGGGCCGGGCGGCGCGGGCCGCCCCGTAAGGAGCTCCATGGGCCGAGCATGTTTTCCGAATCCTGCTCGGTCATTTGGCGGGGCGCTCGAATTCCGCGGACTTGGGGTCACCCGGAGGGAGCGCGCGGATCCGAGTGTCACGCCGAGCGGACACCGGTCCGCGCCCTCCGAGGTGGGGAGCGCGCGGATCCGAGTGTCGCGCCGAGCGGACACCGGTCCGCGCCCCCCATGGTGTATCGACGGCGCGACGGGCTGGATATTTCACAGCCCTGTCCGGCGGGATCACCCGCAATTTCGCCGTTGAAACACGCGCGATCCGCCGGAGGAGGAAGGGTCGCACATCGGCACACCCGTTGCTTCCGGGGTCACCATGCTCTCCGGTCGCCTGCTCGCTGCCCTGGTCTTCCTCGCTCCCATCGGCCTCGTCGCCTGCGCCTCAGACGAGGACGGCGCCCCCGAGGACGTCGCCGCGTCGTCGGACGCGATCAGCGGCGCCGTCGCCGTCGGCGCCGAGCTCGTGACGACCACGCGCGTGAACCTCCGCGAGGGCCCGTCGACGAGCGACGGCGTCCTCCTGACGATGCCGAGCGGCGCCCGGGTCACCGCGGTCGCCGCCACCGCGACCGACGGCTACTACCAGGTCTCGTACAACGGCGAGGTCGGCTGGGCGTTCGGCGCGTACCTGAAGGCGACGGGCGCCGACGCGGACGACGCGGACGACGACGCGCCGCCGCCCGTGAGCGGTTCGTTCAACGGCCGCAAGTTCTCCAACGTGACGATGCTCTGGCAGGGGAACTGGAGCTACCTCGTCCGCTGCGACTCGTACTCGCGCGCCAAGGGCCGCGTCGTCTTCTTCTGCGACGACCGGCCGTCGCGCTCGTTCGTCGACGACGGCGCCTGGATCGCCGTCCCCCGCGCGAACTTCTCGCGCAGCATGTGCGGCGACAGCGCGCGCGTCTGCAAGGGGAACACGTGCATCGTCGCCAAGATCGTCGAGAAGTCCGTGACCGCCGGCAAGTGGGAGGGCAGCACGGCGGTGCTGAAGGCGCTCGGCGCCGACACCGGCTTCAGCGGCTGCTCGAGCAGCTACGGCACGGCCACCGGCGTCACGGTGACGCTGCAGTAGCGGCGCCCCGCTCGGCGCTCGCCGACGCGTCGCGCTCGGCCGTCGACGCATCGCCCTCGGCCGTCGACGCATCGCCCTCGGCCGCCGGCGTCCAGCGCAGCGTCACCCGCTGCTTCGCGCCGTTGCACGAACGGACGACGACCTCGTACGTCCGGCCGCCCGCGAGCTCCACGCGGGAGGCGTGCGTCGCGAGCGGCTCGGCCTCGCCGTCGACGCGCACCAGCATCCGCGCGTCGCCGCGCGACGCGATCGCGAGCGTCGTGGCCTCCGCCGGGGCGATCCGCACCGCGTGCTCGGCGGCGTCCGCGAGCTCGAAGGTCGTCGCGCCCGAGCGGAGATCGCCCCGATCCGCCCGATCCGCCCGGACCGCTCCGGCGAACGCGCGATCCGAGAAGCGCGGCGGCGCGCAGAGCCCGCGCGCCTCCTCGCGAAGGCACGTCGCCACGTCGGCCGCCTCGGCGACGCGCGACGCCTCCGACGCGCTCGCGCCGCCCGTGTCCTCCGACGCGCTCGCGCCGCCCGCGTCCTCCGCCGGCGACGCCTCCGCCTCGCGCGACAGGCACGACTTCGCCTCGCGGAAGAAGCCCGCCATCGTGTCGACGCGGACGTACCCCATGAGCGAGCGATCGCGCGGGCGGCAGCGCGTCAGCTCGGTGAAGCGCGAGAGCACGGCGGCGATCGTCCCGTCCGCGGTGAGCAGCGGGCCGCCGCTGTCGCCGTAGCAGGTGCTCGAGCGGGGGCGGAAGCGGACGAAGAGCTCCGTCGCGTTGTGACCGACGATCACGCCCTCGGCGGACCTCCGGTCGGTGCCGACGCCGTGCGCTTCGCCGGTGCCGTCGTCCCGGGCGACGTACGACGTCGCCCCGTACCCGATCGCGCGAACGCTGCCGCTCTCTGGCGACGGGCCGACCGTCAGCGGCGCGACCTCGTCGACGGGACGCTCGAGGCGCAGGAGCGCGACATCGAACCCCTGGAACGCGACGCCGCCGTTCTTCGGCGGCATCACGTAGCGAGGGTGGAGCGCGCGCGCGGTCACGCGCACGGTCCTCCCGTCTCGGACCTCGCCCCAGCCGAACGCGAACGCCTGCTGCCTCTCGACACAGTGCGCCGCCGTGAGGACGAGGTCCGGCTCGACGAGCGACGCGCTGCACGAGACGACGCCGTCCCGGACGAGGTACCCCGCGCCGGCGTCGTCGACCGCTCGACGCCCGCCGATCACCGCCCCTTCGACGGACGCGGTCTCGACCTCGCTCGCGCCGTCGGCGACACAGCCGGCGGCGACGACGAGCGCGCTCCACAACACGACCAGGCGAGCCACGCGGTCGACACGTGCATCCGAGGTGCCCGCGCGCAGCGGAAGGGCTCCGCCGGCCGCGCCCTCGACGCGCCGCGCCCTCGACGCGGCCGCGCCTCGAACGCGGCTACGCCGCCCGCGCGATCGACTCGCGGACGGCGTAGAGCAAGGTCGAGGGCGGAGCCCGCCCCGGCGTGTCAGCGGAGGTAGATGGTGCCGCCGCCCTTGGAGGAGCCGCAAGCGCAGGCGCCGTAGTCGATCGAGTCGTCGGGCTGGCCGCCGCCGCACGCCGGACCGACGCAGCCGTCGGGCTCGGGCGGGCAGACGTCGGGGTTGTCGTTCGCGCCCTGGCAGGCCTCGCTCTCGTCGCCGTCGTTGTCGCTGCCGGGGACGGTGCCCTGCGAGCCGCCGGCGCCGCCGCCGGACGAGCTCGCGCCCGGACCGGTGCTGCCGCTGCTTCCGGTGCTGCCGCTGCTCCCGTTGTCGCCGCTGCTCCCGTTGTTGCCGCTGCTCCCGTCGCTGCCCGCCGCGCCGGACGAGCCGCCCGGCGTGCCGTCGCCGCCGGGACCGGAGCTGCCCGGCGAGCCCGACGAGCCGTCGTCGCCCGGGCCGCTCGCGCCGTTGGTCCCGCCGTTGCCGTCGCTGCCGTCGCCCGGCGCGCCGGAGGAGCCGCCCGGCGTGCCGTCGCCGCCAGGGCCGCTCGCGCCGTTGGTCCCGCTCGAGCCGTCCGCGCCGCTGCAGTCGCCGCTGCAGACGCCGTCGTAGTTGCCGTCGCAGCTGCCGCCGTTGTCGTCGCCCGGACCGCCGCCGCCGCTCGCGGTCTCGCCGCTCGAGGTGCCGGCGCCGGCGTCCTCGCAGATCTCCTGCGACTTGTCGACCGCGGGGCCGGCGTAGGTACGAACGCCGGTCGCGCCGCCCGCGCAGGCGATCTTGGGCGCGAGCCACTTCACGAGGCCGTCGACGCGGGCGACGTAGAGCTTGCCCGTCGTCATGCCGCGGCCCGAGACGACGCCGAGGATGCCGCGCGCGTCGTAGACGGCGCCGCCGGTGTCGAGCGCCTCCTCCGGCTGGCCGTCGGCGAGCCACGCGTTCGGCGAGCTCCGGACCCTCTCGAGCGTCATGTCGTGCTGCTGGAAGCCGCCGCTCGAGCCGCGCACGCGCGTCGCCTTCGTGCCGCTCGCCGACCGCTCGGCCACGAGCTTCGGGTACGCCGAGAGCTTGATGCTCTCGTCGAGGTGGATGACGCCGACGTCGCGACGGCGGGGGTGCGCCTTGTCGCTGTCGTACGTCCTCCAGTCGTAGGTCATGCCGCGCGATCCGGTCACCTGCTGCTTGCCGTCGGCCGACGTGACCACCCAGCGGTGCTTGCCGGAGATCAGGTGCCCCGACGTGAGGACGAGGCGCGGCGCGATCATGACGCCCGAGCCCTCGCCGACGCGCGTGCCGTGCTCGTCGAACAGCGCGATCGACACGCTCGCGGCGCTGACGGCCTGCGCCGTCGTCGGTTCCTTCGCGTCCGGCGTGCCGCCGCAGGCGGCGAGGGCGCCGAGAGAACCAGCGAGGATGCTCGCGCAGACAGCTCCGAGAAGACGCATGCCCTTCATCGTTCTGAACCTCCGGGTGCCCAAACCGCCCGCTCGCGACCGCCCTCATCGGCTCGAGCAGCTCTCGGTCAGGACGAGCTCGGGTACTGCACGGCTCCTGCCAGCGTCGCCGCGCGAGCCGGCCCGCGAGAATCCGCGCGATCTCGCGTTTGCCTACATTCACCCCCTAGAGACCAGGAGGCATCAGGATGGATCGGCCGTTCCGCAAGTGATCCCCTACCCCTTCGATCTCACTGTCCTTTTTCACCAGCCCCACGCCAAAATGACAGCGACAGCGAACGAGGACGGGCCCCGGAGCGGGCGCCCTCAACTGTATCGAACCCAGGCCGCCGTCTGCGTCGTCCCCTCCCAGTCGAACCGGATCTTCGACTGCGGGCGGTGGTTGCGCTCGTCGCCGGAGATGGCCGTGATCTTCTGACCGACCGACAACTGGGCGTCGTTCTCCGGGGCGCCGATCACGGTCACGAAGAACACGCGACCGACCATCGGGCTCGTGATCCCGTGCCGCCGGAGACGAAAGTGGAGGACCCCGACGAAGCTGCTCGGCGACTCCTCGAGGAGCAGCCTGTTGGCGGCGACCCGGGCCGCGCCGCTCACCGTCGTGTTGCTCTCGGCTCCCGGCGCGACGGCCCGCGCGCACCGGCACCCGGTCACGCTGATCAGCTTCGGTGAGATCCGGAGGCGCCCGCCGAGCACGCCGCCGACCTCCCGCGCGCTCCAGCCCCCGAGCGTTCGCCTCTCCCAGTCGCCGTGACCGCGGAGGTACAGCCGCGAGTCGCTCGAGAGGTCCCCGAGCGCGGCCGCGAGCTCCGCGCGCTTGTCTCGGTCGAGCCCGAACGGCCGCGGGGCGACGAACGGGACCGTGACGATCGGCACGGTGTTCGGGCCCGACTCGGACTCGAGCAGCGCCTTCAGGTCCCTCGACCCGTTCTTGATGATGTCGTCACCGTTGCCGTCGAGGAACTGAACGATGAGGTTCTTGTCGTAGTAGGTCACGCGCCGCTCCTTCCCGCGTCCCGCGCGCGGGCGAGCGAGCGTAACACCCGCGGCCGCGCGACGCCGGATCGGCGGCGTCGCCCCGACGCGCTACACGGCGCGCTTGCGGCGCGCGCGCGCGAACAAAAGCGAGAGCAGCGCCGCCGCCGCCGCGGGCGCGGTCGTGACGCGCGCGCGGTTCGGGCCGAGGGAGCAGCCGGAGGCCTCGTCCTCCGCGCTCGGCGCGCACACCTTGCGCGCGCCCTGATCGACGCAGGTGAAGCCGGCGGCGCACGCGGCGGCGCTGCACTCCTCGGCGCACGCCTTCCGCTCGGCGTCGCAGACGTTCGAGCGGCACTCCGCGTCGGCCTCGCACGCGGCGCCCTGCTTCGCGAGCAGCGGGTTGGGCTCCCCCTCGAGCCACGGCTCCTGGCCGGCCTTTTCGTAGGCCCGCCGGAGGAGGTCGGCGTGCCCGGCGGTCGACGTGAAGATGTTCGTCCCGCCGAGGCACCCGTCGGCGCCGGTGTTGCCGCTGCCGTTGCCGCCGCGCGAGAGCGCGCCGAGCACCGCGCCGGAGGCCGCGATCGCCGGTCCGCCGCTGTCGCCCTGGCACGTCCCCTCGCCGATCCGGAA
The DNA here is from genome assembly GCA_019637105.1 of Labilithrix sp. Taxonomy (GTDB): domain Bacteria; phylum Myxococcota_A; class Polyangia; order Polyangiales; family Polyangiaceae; genus Labilithrix. The sequence continues at coordinate 7,041 of JAHBWF010000167.1, read as the reverse complement.
CTCCTTCGGCCCGAGCTCCTCGGCCGGACCGACGTCGAGGATCTCGACGTTCGTGCGCTGCCGCCGCGTCGGCGGGCTCGGCACGTCGTCGGCGATGCCCCAGCCGACCACCGTGACGATCTCGCCCTCCTCCGGCTTCGCGTCGAGGCGCACGGGCGCGATCTTCGCCCCGTCGATCGCGCGTTCGAGCAGGACGAGCGCGATGTCGTTGTCGCAGAGGGTGTCGGCCCCGGTCGAGAGGATCTCCTTGCCGCGCACGGGCCGCGCGGTCCCGGAGATGAAGTCCGGGCGCTCCCGGCCGGCGAAGACGTAGATGGCGCTCGCCTCGCGGTCCCGCTCGACGGCGCCGCCGGCGATCGGCTTGCCCTCGGAGCTGCACGCCGCGCCCGGATCGGTGATCGCCACGCAGTGCCTCGCCGTCAGGACGAGGCGCGGCGTCAAGAGGCTCCCGGTGCAGCCGCTCGCGGCCCCGCCGCCCTGCGCGAGCGCGTCGTAGTGCATCACGAGGACGGTCGCGTCCTGCGCGGCGTCCGACTCCGTCCCCTTCACGATCGCCGACGCCACCGCGTCCGCGCGCTCGGCGGCGCCCGGCGCGGGGGCGCAGGCGAGCGCGAAGAGCCCCAGCGGGAGAAGCGTCGAGAGAAGTCGAGGCGTCACGAGTCGCTACCTCCGAGTCCGTCCTTGTCGGCGTCCGCGAGACCGCGCGGGCGTCAGCCGCGCGCGCGCCGCCCCGATGAGACCCGCCGGAGCACGACGGCGGCGCAAGCGCAGGCGAGCGCGAGGCCGCCGCCGGACGGCGACCGCCCCGGCGCGGCGCGACAGCCGTCGTCGCCGGGGACGCCGCCCGCCTCGCCGCCGCTGGAGGAGCCCGGCTGCGCCTCGCCGGGGGCCTCGAAGCGGATCGTGAACGGCGCGTCGGTCTTCTTGGTGGTCGTCCCCGCGACGACGACGAGCACGTCGCCTTCGGCGTCGGCGGGGAGCCGCGCGGCGCGATCGAGCCGCGCCTTGCCGCCCTCGAGCGGGACGACGACGCCGCCGTTGCGCTCGGCGTCCGTCTCGAGCGCGATCCTCACCGGCGCCTCGAGCGTGCCCCGGTAGACGAAGTACGCGAGGCCGGAGGTGATGTTGCCCGCGCCGTCCTCCAGCGCCGCGGACTCGACGCCCGGGTAGCTCGCGGCGTCCGGGTACCCTCCGGCGCCGGCGAGCCGCGCGGTCGCCGCGTTCCACGCGCCGAACATCGGATACGCCTCGGCGAGCGACGAGCCCTTCTTCGCGAGGACGGCGTCGGTCGCCTCGAGCGCCTTCTTCCCCTCGGCCTCGAGCTCGAAGATCTCGCGGATCGTCTCCGGGCCGTAGCTCGTCGCGAGGAAGAGCGGCCAGACCGCCGCGCCGTACAGGTAGCCCGCGGTCACGCCCGTGGGCGCCGCGTCGATCGAGCGCGTCGGCTCGGCGAAGAAGCTCGGCAGGTTGCGCTCGAAGTCGCGCAGGTCCGGGTGGAGCGTCTTCATCGCCCACTGCGCGGTGCCCTCGGCCCAGAACGGATCGTCGTTCGTCTTGTAGACGTTCTGGATCGCGTGGAAGAGCTCGTGCGCGATGACCGTGCGGAAGCCCTCTCGCGGCGACGCGTAGCCGCGGCCCCGGTAGGTCGAGTCGACGAGCGCGAACGACGAGCAGGTCCCGCCGTTGCACTCGGCGATGCACGCGCCGTCGCCGCCGTTGAATTTCACCAGGTAGACGTCGAGCCGTCCGTCGTCCGGATCGCACGCCGTGTCCGGCGGCACCGGGCGGTAGCCCATCGCGGCGTAACGCGAGAGCGCGTCCTCGGCCGTCTCCGCGGCGTACACGACCGAGTCGGGGACGGCGTCGTCGCGCGTGCTCGTGAGCGTCGCCGCGTGCGTCCCGCTCTTCGCCCAGTGCACGCGGACCTTGGGCGTGGCGAACGAGTCCGACTCGCCCTCCGGATAGAGGTAGCTCCCGTAGCCTCCCGCCGTCGGCCGCCCCATGCAGGCGGCGCGCGCCGACGTCGACGCGGCGAGCGTCGCGCACCCGAGCGCCGCGGCGACCGCGAGCGCGCCGGCCTTCATAGCGCCGCGACCTTGAGGATGAAGCGACCCGTCGCCGGACCGTCCGTGCTCCCGTCGCTCTTGCCGGTGTAGCTGACGATGCCGACCTTGTAGCGCGACGCGCCGTCGGCGCCGCGGACGATGAACGTCACGCCCGGCCTCACGCTCGGACCGGCGCCGACCGCGTAGTCGTACCAGCCCTCGAACGTCGTGATGATGAACTCGGCCTCGTCCTTGCGGCCGACGCACTCCTCGTCGAAGAACCTCTCCGCCTCGATCTTCGCGGCGTCGGCGTCCTCCGCGGTGACGTCGTCGAACTTCTTGGAGATCTTCGCGGCGCCGCCCTTCCCGGGACCGGCGTCGCCGCCGTTCGTGAAGATGTCGACGCGCTTCAGCGCGAGGTCCCAGTCGGACGAATCGAACGCCTCGTTGTCGTTCACCTCGACCTGCTCGCCCGTGAGCTTGATGTACGTGCGCGGGCTCTTCGCCGCTTCCATCGCGCCGCCGGCGGAGGCGTCGACGTAGAGCGTCGTCACGCCGCCCTCGTTGGAGATGACCTTGACCTCGCCCGTCGAGACCTTCGAGATCGGGAGGAGGTGGGTCTTGCGGGCCGCCGTGCACTGCGTGCCGCCCGCCGGGATCTCCTCCTCGTTGGGCGTCCCCGCGTCCTCGGACGTCTCGCCGCCTCCGCCGCCGGCCGGCGCGGCGGTCGTCGTGGAGGAGCAGGCGGGGAGCGCAGCGAGCGCGAGAGGCGCGACCAGAAGAAGGAAGAGACGTTTCATGGGTTTCTCCTGCGACTAGGGAACCGCCCGATTCGAGCGGCCGTGACTCGTAGAGAGCGCTACTTGACGGCCTTCACGCGCATCGCGATCGTGCCGGGGCTCGTGGCCGTGGCGCCCTCGAAGCGCGCGAAGCCGACGAGGTACTTCTTCTTGCCGTCGGGGCCGACGACGAGCCAGGCGAACTTGCCCGGCGCCGCGGGCGTGACGCCGCGCTCGGTCCAGAGGCCGCTGAACGCGCTGACGACGCGGTCGCCGCGCAGCGTCTGGCCCTCGAAGCTCGCCGCGTCGATCGCGTCGAACCGCGCGAGCTCGCTCTCGGGCGTGAGGTCCAGGATGTCCTCGAACTTCTCGGTCGCGGTCTTCTCGGCGTCGAAGTCGATCGCGCCGACGCCGCGCGGGCCCCCCGCCTCGCCGTTCACGGAGACGTCCTGGCGGCGGAAGCAGAGGTGCCACGCGGAGGACGCGCGCGCCTCGGCCGTCGTGAGCATCGTCCGCGCGCCGGTGCCGAGATCGAGGCACTCGCTCGGCGCGCTCGGATCGCCCGACGTCGTGCCGCCCGCGGTGCCGTCGAGATCGACGGCCTCCTTCGCGGGCTGTCCGACCTCGGCGTAGCGGACGCGGTAGAGCGCGCTCACGGCGGCGCCGTCGCGCTTGCCGTAGTAGCTGAGGATCTGGACCTTGTAGAGCTTGTCGCCGTCCTTCACCCCGAAGACGTGGAAGCGGCTGTAGAGCGCGTGGTTCGGCGCGCCCTCGTAGAAGTACCAGCGGATGAAGGCCCCGCCGGCCTTGTCGGCGGTGAGGAACGGGACCTGCGGCGCGGCGTCGTCGAGGAAGGCGATCGGATCGAGCGGCCCGAACGCGAGCGACGCGCCCGAGCCCGACGGCCCGCTGTTCGTGTAGACGTCGAGGCCCTCGAAGGCCAGGTCCCACCCGAGGTCGGTCTTCGGGTCGGCCGGCGTGACGAGCGCGGGCGGGCTCTCGAGCTTCGCGTAGACGCGCCCCGTCTCCGGCACCGGGACGCGGAGCTCCTCGCCGGCGTCGAACGCCGCGCCGGGATCGTCGCCCGCGTCGCTCTCCGGGATCGTCCCCGCGTCGTTCTTCGCGCCGGAGCCGACCTCCTCGCTGCAGGCGACGGTGAGCGCGGCGGCGCCGACGAGAGACGCGAGGACGACCGAAGAGAAGGAGCGCTTCATGGGTGACTCAATCCTCCCAGGGGAAGTCGGCCCGGAGGCCGACGTAGAGGATACGACCGAGCGGAGGGCGCGTATCCCCCGTGCGGTTGGGGTCCTGCCTGACGTCGAACAGGTTCAGCGCCCCGACATATCCCTGAGAGTGAGGCCATAGCGTACGCCCCAGGCGGACGTCCACCGTCTGGAAGCCCGGGGACCGCCGGTCGGCGTCGAGGAAGGAGTCCGTGACGACGCGGGCGCGGATGTACGCCTCGAGCTTCCACCCCGGCTCGACGCGGAGCGCCGACGTCACCGAGTGCGGCGGCCTGCCGGGCAGCGGCTGCTCGTTCACGTCGTCCCGCGTCCACGTGTAAGCGTAGCTCGATTCCGCCGTGAGCCAAGGCGCGGGCTTGAAGCGCGCGTCGACCTGCCCGCCCGCCGTCCGCGCCCGGCCGAAGTTCGTGTAGGAGTAGGTGGCGACGCCGCCGTCGAAGACGCCGTTGGCGAGATCGAGATCGATGAGGTCCTCGACCCAGTTGTGGAAGACCGAGCCGCGGAGCATCGCGTCCTTCATCGGCGCCCAGGTGGCGTCCGCGTTCACGCCCCACGACTTCCCCGGGAAGAGATCCCGGTTGCCGTTGATGCGGTAGCCGTAGAACGAGTGGTCGAAGACGAAGCCGAGCTCCTTGGCGCTCGGCGCGCGGAAGCCGCGCCCGCCGGACGCGCGCAGCGTGAGCGTCTCGGCGACCTGCCACGCCGCGGCGAGGCGCGGCGCGACCGACTCGCCGTAGCGCGAGTGGAGCTCGGTGCGGACGCCGGGCATCACGGTGAGCGTGGGGGCGAGCTTCCACGAGAGCTGCGCGTAGAACGCGGCGACGCCGAACGTCAGCGGGACGACCTCGGGCCCGCTCGTCGTGACGGGCACCGTGGACGTGCTGACGGTCCGCGTGAGCGACTGCTGGAAGTGCTCGGCCTCGAAGCGCGTCCCGGCGACCCACGTCCGCGTGCCCTCCGGCACCGTGGCGATCGCCTCGAAGCTCTGCATCCGGTGATCGCGATCGCGCCGCTCGTCGATCGGCGAGTCGCGGCGGTCCTTCCCGGTGAAGTTGTCGAACTGCTGCCGCCCCATCGTGAGGCGCAGGCTCGAGCCGCTCGGAAGCTTCGTCACGTGGATCACGTGGAGCGTGTAGCGGTCGGTCTGCTGCGGCAGATCGGTGATGAAGCGCTCGGCGATCGCCGGGCGCGTCTCGCTCTCGACCCCGTCGAGGCGATCGCGGAACGCGCGCATGCGGATCCGCACGTCCATCGCGTCGGAGAGGCGCGCGCCGGCGCGGAGGCCGACCATCCGGCGGTTCGTCTCGGGGATCCGGAGGTCGGGCAGGCCCGGCGTTCGCTCGACGCCGTCGAGGCGCGTGAAGTTCCCGTCGAGCCCCACCCACGGCTCGCGGAGCGGCCCGAGCGCGCCGGCCCCCTTCGCCGAGGCGTTGCCCTGGAGGACGACGCCGTTGAGCGAACGGTACTCGCCGCGCGCCCGCGCGCGCAGGCCCGGGCTCCGCGGCGGCGCGGTGATGACGTTGACGACGCCGCCGATCGCCGCCGAGCCGTACAGCGAGCTGGTCGGGCCCGTGACGACCTCGATGCGGTCGAGGTCGGCGGTCGGGATGGCGGCGAGATCGATCGCGCCGCCGACGTCGCCGACCACGCGCTCGCCGTCCTCGAGGATGAGCACGCGATCGCGATCGAAGCCCTGGATCTGGATCGCGCTCACGCCGCCGAGGAAGCCGTAGGAGCCGGGGTTCACCTGGAGCCCCGGCTGCGTCGCCAGCGCGTCGGCCACGCTCGTCGCGCCGCGCCGGTCGGCCTCCTCGCGCGTCACGACGTCGGTCTTCACCGTCGCGCGCTGGACGTTCTCCGGCGTGCGCGTCCCGGTGACGACGACGGTCTCGGCCTCTTTGTCCTTGGTCGGGGTCGGATCGGCGGCGCGCGCGCCCGCGGCGTCGAGGACGCCGGCGCTCAGGCACGCCCACCCGATCGCCGCGGACCTCCACGCGCCCGCGCTCGGGCGGGGTCGCCTGCGGCGATCGTCGCTCGAACCGCTCTTTTTCCCTGCTGCCATCGCCTATTGAAAATGACTTTCAATTTCTATATAAGGTGGTCGAGCGGACGTCGAGCCCATCTCTCTCTCTCCTTTGGGCTCGCGTCCGCGGACTCTCCGCCGGGTCCTCCTCTGCTCGCGATCGCGCGGGCACGCTACTTCGGGACGTCGAAGGAGTGCTTGACCGTCCGCGGCGAGCCCTGGAACGGGTTCACCTTCGTGCGCTTGAAGTGCCCGGCCACGCAGTCGCCGGTCGGGGTCCCGGCGTACGGCGGATCCATCGCCACCGCGCTCACCGCGCCGTCGGGAGCGAACGTCACGCTCGCGGTCCCCGGGCCCGTGACGCCGCCTTCCTTCTTGCAAAAGACGAGGATGCCGTTCGCCTGACCGAGGCGCGAGCGCGCCGCGGCTTCGTTGAACGCGTTCGGGTCCGGCGGGGGGCCGGCGTCCTTCACCACGACGGGCGCGGGCGGGGCCTCGGTGGGGGTCGGCGGCGCCACGGTCGGCGTCGCCGGCGGCGGCTCGGCGCCGGCGTCGACCTCGTCGCTCGCGGCGACGGCGGCGTCCGCGGTGTCGGAGGCGGCGTCCGCCTCGTCGTTCGCGACGACGGGGTCCGGCTCGGCGACGGGCGGCGGAGTCGGCGGGGCGGAGTCGATCGGGACGGGGGCGGAGACCGCCGCGGAGGCGAGCGGACCGGGGCCGTCCGCCTTGCCGCCGAGCACGACGACGAGCCCGAGCGCGACGCCGACGAGCGCGAGCGCTCCGAGCGCGATCGCGATGAAGAGCACCGTGTTGTTCTTCTTCGGCACGCCCGCGACCGACGCGGGGGCCATCGACATCGAGTCCTCGAGGCGCTGGTGCGCGTGCGGCGGCGGACCGAAGGGCGCGGCCCCGACGTGCGGCGGCATCGGGGCGTGCGGGTGCGGCGGCGC
>JAHBWF010000166.1 GCA_019637105.1 Labilithrix sp. | reverse complement strand
AGCTCGGACACCTGGTCGACGAGAGGAGCCTCGACGCGATCGCCCGCTCGATCCGCGAGCCGCTCCCGGGGGTCGGCTGGGCGCTCGACCGCGTCCCCTGGCCGCTGCTGCGACGCGCCGCCCTCGGGCTCGAACGCGCGGTGTCGCCGGGGTTCGTCGCGCACTACGCGCTCCGCAAGCACATGATCCGCGCGCGCCTCCTCGAGGCGATCGAGGAAGGCCATCGTCAGGTCGTGCTGCTCGGCGCCGGCTTCGACATGCTGGGCGCCTCGATCCCCGGCGAGGCGCGTGTCTTCGAGGTCGACCTCCCGGCCACCCAGGCCGTGAAGCGCCGCGCGGGCGGGTGCGGGCGCGAGGTCGTGTTCGTCCCGCTCGATCTCGCGCGCGGCAGCCTGCGCGCCGCGCTCCTCGCCAGCCCCGGCTTCGATCCGCGCCGCGACACCGTCTTCGCGGCCGAAGGCCTGTTGATGTACCTCGAGAGGCCGGTCGTCGAGGCCACCCTCGCCGACATGACGGAGCTCGACGGACGCGTGCGCCTCGTCGCGAGCGTCGTGACGCCCGACGCGCGCGGCCGCGTGCGACTCCACACGCAGCGCGCCGTCGTCGACCTCTGCATGCGCCTGCTCGGCGAGCGCTTCTGCTGGGGCGAGAGCCCCGAGCGCCTCGAGGAGACGCTCGCGGCGTGCGGGCTCGAGCTCGAGACCGTGGCCTCCACGACCGAGCTCCGCGTGAACGCGAAGGACCGGCGCGCGCGGAGGCCGACGGGTGAGGTCATCGTCGTCGCGTCGGGCCGCGGCCGCGCCCGCCGCGGGACCGATCCCGCGCCCCGCGTCGCGAGCGCGTCGCGCGCGCCGGAGAGCTCCGTGTCGGAGGGGCGTTAGGCGCCGCCGTACGGGCTCTGAGGGCCCGCGCCAGACCGTTGGAGCAGCAACTATTTTCCCGCGGCGTGCCCGGCAGGACATGCCATGCTGACAGGCGATGGACCTCGTCACGATCGCCGAACGGATGAGCCGGCCCTTCGTCTTCGCCGAGGGCGACGATCCCGCGAAGATCCCGATCGCGGCGCGGGGGATCATCGGCAACGGGAGCACGACCGCGCTCGTGGCCGTCGACGGCGCGATCGACTGGCTCTGCCTCCCGCGCTTCGACAGCCCGAGCGTCTTCGCGCGGATCCTCGACGCGCGGCGCGGCGGCGAGATGGCGGTGCGGCCGGCGGTGCGGCCGTTCGAGAGCCTCCAGCGCTACGACTCGAACACCAACGTCCTCGAGACGCTGTTCTTCGCGAAGACCGGGACGCTGCGCGTGGTCGATCTCATGCCGTGGACGGACGACCCGCGCGCCGCGATCCACGAGGTCCACCGGCGCATCGACTGCGCCTCCGGGACGGTCGAGGCCGAGATCGTCTTCGATCCGCGCTTCGACTACGCCCGGGACGTCCCGACGCTCCACGTCGCCGAGCACGGCGTCATGGCGGAGGGCGCGGGCGGCGAGCGGCTCGCGCTCTCGGTCTCGCGCCGGCTCGCGTTCGCCCCGCGCCCCGACGGCGGCGTGCGCGCCACGGTCACGCTGAAGCCCGGCGAGCAGCTCTGGGTCGTGCTCGAGTGGAACGGTCAGGGCGTGGAGCCGACGGCGAGCTACCGGCCGTACGAGCACCTGCGCACGACGCGACGCATGTGGCGCGAGTGGTCCGCGAAGCTCACCTACGACGGCCCCTGGCGGCACCACGTCCTCCGCTCCGCGCTCGCGCTCAAGCTGATGGTCTACCGCCCCACCGGCGCCGTGGTGGCGGCGCCGACCACCTCGCTGCCCGAGTGGCCGGGCGGCCCGCGCAACTGGGACTACCGCTTCACGTGGGCGCGCGACGCGGCGATGACGATCCGCGCGACGAACCTCATCGGCTACGGCGCGGAGGCGCGGGACTTCTACCACTTCCTCCGCGACAGCGTGGACGACAAGGTCGGGCTCGAGCTGATGTACACCGTCGACGGTGAGCGCGTCCCGGAGGAGCGCGAGCTCGATCATCTCGCCGGGAGCTTCGACTCCCGGCCCGTGCGGATCGGCAACGGCGCGCGCGATCAGATCCAGCTCGACACGACGGGCGCGATCGTCGACAGCGCGAACCTGTTCGAGCGCTTCGGCGGCACGCTGACGCTCCACGCCTGGCAGAAGCTCGCGAGCATCATCTCGCGCGCCGAGACCCAGTGGCGCGACCCCGATCACGGGATGTGGGAGCCGCGTCACGGCGTCCGGCACAACGTCCACTCGAAGCTGATGAACTGGCTGGCGTTCGATCGGGGCGGTCACCTCGCGACGGCGTTCGGGCGGCGGGACCTCGCCGATCGCTGGGCGCGCTGCGCCGCCGAGGTCCACGCCGACATCTGCGCGCACGGGATGGATCGGACGCGGCGGCACTTCGTCAGCGTCTACGGCGAAGATCGCCCCGACGCGGCCCTCCTCCTCCTCCCGACGGCGGGCTTCCTCCCGGACGACGATCCCCGGATCGAGGCCACCGTCTCGTGGGTCCGCCGCGAGCTCGCCAACGGCCCCTTCGTCTACCGCTACCACGACGCCGACGGCGTCGGCGGCCCCGAGGGCGCGTTCGTCCTCTGCGGCTTCTGGCTCGTCGAAGCGCTCGCGCTCCTCGGTCACCTCGACGAGGCCCGCGAGATCTTCGTCGCGCACGCCGACTCCGCCAACCACCTCGGCCTCCTCTCCGAGGAGATCGTCCCGAGCGACCGCACCCTCCTCGGCAACTTCCCGCAGGCGTTCAGCCACCTCGGCCTCATCAACGCCGCGCTCCGCATCGATCTCGGCCTGCGCCTCCGCGACGAAGGCTCCTCGCGCGCGCCTCACCTCGTCGGCACGCTGACCCGCCGGCCCTGACCGCGAGCGCGGCGCACGCGCGACGCGCCTCGAGCGCCGGGCCGGCCCGCGGCGACCCAAAAAAGGACGGCCCCGAGATCCGGAGATCTCGGAGCCGTCAAGCTCGGACGCGGGCGCGCGCCGTGGGCCGGCGCTACTTCTTGCCGACCTTGGCCTTCTTGTCGCCCTGGTGGCCGTGGAAGGTGCGCGTCGGGGCGAACTCGCCGAGCTTGTGCCCGACCATGTTCTCCGTCACGAACACCGGGATGAACTTGCGGCCGTTGTGGACCGCGAACGTGAGGCCGATGGCCTCCGGGGTGATCGTGCTGCGGCGCGACCAGGTCTTGATGACCTTCTTGGACTGCGTCGCCTGGGCGGCGGCGATCTTCTCCATGAGATGACCGTCGATGAAGGCGCCCTTCTTGATTGAACGCGGCATGACTTACTCCCTTAGCCCTTCTGGCCGCGACGCTTCACGATCATCGCGTCGGTACGCTTGTTGTTGCGGGTCTTGAGACCCTTGGCGAGCTGACCCCACGGCGAGCATGGATGCCGGCCGCCGGAGGTGCGACCCTCGCCGCCGCCCATCGGGTGGTCGACCGGGTTCATCGTGACGCCGCGGTTGTGCGGACGCTTGCCCATCCAGCGGACGCGGCCGGCCTTGCCGAGCGAGACGTTCGCGTGCTCGATGTTGGACACCTGGCCGATCGTGGCCTGGCAGTCCTGGTGGATCATGCGGACCTCGCCCGAGGGCATGCGGACCTGCGCGTAGTCGCCGTCCTTCGCCATGAGCACCGCGCCCGAGCCGGCGGAGCGCACGAGCTGGCCGCCCTTGCCCTTCCGCATCTCGAGGTTGTGGATCATCGTGCCGAGCGGGATGTGGCGGAGCGGCATCGAGTTGCCGGGCTTGATGTCCGCGTTGCGGCTCGCGATCACCGTGTCGCCGACGCTCATCCCCGTCGGGGCGAGGATGTAGCGCTTCTCGCCGTCGACGTAGTTGAGCAGCGCGATGCGCGCGGTGCGGTTCGGATCGTACTCGATCGAAGCCACCACGGCCGGGACGCCGATCTTGTCGCGACGCCAGTCGATGATGCGGTAGCGCTGCTTGTGGCCGCCGCCGCGGAAGCGGCTGGTGATGCGCCCGTGCGCGTTGCGACCGCCGGTCGACGTCTGGTGCTCGAGGAGGCTCTTCTCCGGCTTCTTGCCGGGGGTGAGCTCCTTGAAGTCGTAGCCCGAGTAGAAGCGCCGTGCAGGCGACGTCGGCTTGTAGTTCTTGATGCCCATCTCAGCTCTCGCTCGTCTCTGCGAAGAAGTCGATGTTCTCGCCCTCGGCGAGGGTGACGACCGCCTTCTTCCAGTTCTGCATCTTGGCGTAGCCACGCCCCATGCGACGGTCCTTGCCGCGGTAGAGCATGGTGTTGACGCTCTCCACCTTCACGCTGAAGAGCTTCTGGACGGCTTCCTTGATCTGGACCTTGTTCGCGGTCCGGAGGACCTCGAACACGACCTGATTGTGGCCACGGAGGGTGTTGCTCTTCTCCGTGAGGAAGATCGGCTTACGGATGACGGACTCGGGGGTCATTTCGCACCAGCCTTCTTGCCAGGCTTGTTCTCCGCCTTGGAGAGGCAGCGAGTCTCGAGCGCCTTGGCCGCGTCCTTCGAGAGGACGAGCGTGTCGTGGCGCAGGAGGTCGTAGACGTTGACGCCCTCGGGGGGCAAAAACTGGTGATCTTGGCAGTTGCGGATCGAGAGGCGGAGGTTCTCGTTGCCCGCCACGTCGACGACGAGCGTGTGGCGCTCGGTCTTCAGCGCGCCGAGCGCCTGGAGGAGGCCCTTCGTCTTGATCTCGGCGAGCTCGAAGCGGTCGACCACCACGAGGCGGCCCTCCTTGGCGAACTTCGAGAGCGCCGAGCGGAGCGCGCCGAGGCGCACCTGGCGCGGCGGGCGGTAGCTCCAGTCGCGGTTGCGCGGCGGGTGGGCCTGACCGCCGCCGACGTAGATCGGCGCGCGGATCGAGCCGTGACGCGCGCGCCCCGTGCCCTTCTGCTTGTAGAGCTTCTTCGTGCTGCCTGCGACCGCGGAGCGGTTCTTGGCGGCGGCGGTGCCCTGACGACGCGAAGCGAGCTGCGCCTTCACGACTTCGTAGAAGAGCTGCTCCTTCACCTCGGTGGCGAAGACTTCGTCGGCGAGATCGACGGTGCCGACCTTCTCGCGCTTCAGGTTGTAGACATCAACGGTTGCCATGGTGAACCTCTAAGTTCGTTGCCGGCTCAGCGCGGCGACTTGATCTCGACGTCGACGCCCGCAGACAGATCGAGCTTCATCAGCGCGTCCAGGGTCTGCTGCGTCGGCTCGAGGATGTCGAGCAGGCGCTTGTGAGTCCGGACCTCGAACTGCTCGCGCGACTTCTTGTCGACGTGCGGTCCGCGGAGGACGGTGTAGCGGGAGATGTGCGTCGGAAGCGGGATGGGTCCCGCCACGCGCGCGCCGGTACGCTTCGCGGTCTCGACGATGTCGTTGGCCGACTTGTCGAGGAGCTGGTGATCGAATGCCCGGAGGCGGATGCGGATCGTGGTGGCGGAAGCCATCTGGTCTTCTTCCTTACTCGAGGATCTTGGTGACGATGCCGGCGCCGACGGTGCGGCCGCCCTCGCGGATCGCGAAGCGCATCTGCTCCTCGAGGCCGACGGGGGTGATCAGCGAGATCGTCATCGTGATGTTGTCCCCCGGCATGACCATCTTCGTGCCCTCGGGCAGCTCACACGTCCCCGTCACGTCCGTCGTCCGCATGTAGAACTGCGGGCGGTAGTTCGTGAAGAACGGCGTGTGACGACCACCCTCCTCCTTCTTCAGGACGTACACCTCGCCCAGGAACTTCTTGTGCGGCGTCACCGTCCCAGGCTTGCACAGGATCTGACCGCGCTCCACGTCGTCCTTCTCGATCCCGCGCAGCAGCACACCGATGTTGTCGCCCGCCCGACCCTCGTCGAGCAGCTTCCGGAACATCTCCACTCCCGTCACCGTCGTCTTCCGCGTCTCACGGAAGCCGATGATCTCCACCTCTTCGCCCGTCTTGATGATCCCGCGCTCCACGCGGCCCGTCACCACCGTCCCGCGACCCTTGATCGAGAACACGTCCTCGATCGCCATCAAGAACGGCTTGTCCACGTCTCGGACAGGATCCGGGATCTGCGAGTCCAGCGCCTCGATCAGCTCTCCGATCGAGTTCTCCCACTTCTCCTCGCCGTTCAGCGCCGGGAACGCCGCCACCTTCACCACCTTCGCCGTGTCACCGGGGAAGTTGTACTTGTTCAGCAGCTCCCGGACCTCCATCTCCACGAGGTCCAGCATCTCCGCGTCCTCCACCGCGTCGCACTTGTTCAGCGCCACGATGATGTGCTGCAGACCCACCTGCCGCGCCAGCAGCACGTGCTCCCGCGTCTGCGGCATCACCGAGTCCAGCGCGGACACGACGAGGATCGCCCCGTCCATCTGCGCCGCTCCCGTGATCATGTTCTTGATGTAGTCCGCGTGCCCCGGGCAGTCGACGTGCGCGTAGTGACGCGTCGGGCTCTCGTACTCCACGTGCGACACCGCGATCGTCACCGTCTTCGTCGCGTCGCGGACCGTCCCGCCCTTCGCGATGTCCGCGTAGCTGATCACCTTCGCCAGGTTCTTCTTCGACTGAACCTTCACGAGCGCGGCCGTGAGCGTCGTCTTGCCGTGGTCGATGTGACCGATGGTGCCGACGTTCACGTGGGGCTTCGTACGCTGGAATTTTTCCTTGGCCATTGTCTTCTCCGAGATCGGACGGAAACTTCGAATTCGTTGGGCGCGGTCATCCGCGCGAGGGATCCGAGGGGCCGAAGCCCCTCGCGTGGGGAGTTACTTGGTCGCGCCCTTCACCTTCGCGACGACCTCGTCCTGGACGGCGGCCGGGACGGGGGCGTAGTGCGAGAAGTGGAGCGACGAGGTCGCGCGGCCCTGCGTGAGGGAGCGGAGGTCGGTGACGTAGCCGAACATCGAGGCGAGCGGCACCTCCGCGTCGATGACCTGCGCGTTGCCGCGCTGGCTCATGCCGAGGATCTTGCCGCGGCGCGAGTTGAGGTCGCCGATGACGTCGCCCATGTACTGCTCGGGGACGACGACCTCGTTCTTGAAGATCGGCTCGAGGAGGTGCAGGCCCGCGCGCTTCGCGCCGTCCTGGAAGCAGAGCGAGGCCGCGATCTCGAACGCCGCGGCGCTCGAGTCGACGTCGTGGTAGCTGCCGTCGTACAGGCGCGCCTTCATGTCGACGAGCGGGAAGCCGGCGAGGACGCCGCGCTCCATCGCCTCCTTCACGCCCTTCTCGATGGCGGGGATGAACTCCTTCGGGATCACGCCGCCGACGATGGCGTTCTCGAAGACGAAGCCCGTGCCGCGCTCGCCCGGCTCGATCTCCATGAGGACGTGGCCGAACTGGCCGCGGCCGCCGGACTGCTTGGCGTACTTGTACTCGCAGGCGACCTTCTTGCTGATGGCCTCGCGGTACGCGACCTCGGGCTTGCCGACGTTCGACTCGACCTTGAACTCGCGCTTGAGGCGGTCGCAGATGATGTCGAGGTGGAGCTCGCCCATGCCGCTGATGATCGTCTGGCCCGACTCCTCGTCCGTGTGGACGCGGAAGGACGGATCCTCGGTCGCGAGCTTCTGGAGCGCCACGCCGAGCTTCTCGACGTCGGCCTTCGTCTTCGGCTCGACGGCGATCGAGATGACGGGCTCCGGGAAGACCATCTTCTCGAGGATGATCGGCTTCTTCTCGTCGCAGAGCGTGTCGCCCGTGCGCGTGTCCTTGAGGCCGACGGCCGCGTAGATGTTGCCCGCGTCGGCCTCGGTGAGCTCCTCACGCTTGTTCGCGTGCATGCGGAGGATGCGGCCGATGCGCTCGCGCTTCCCGCGGGTCGAGTTCATGACCATCGTGCCGCTGTTGAGCGTGCCCGAGTAGACGCGGAAGAACGTGAGGTTGCCGTGCGGGTCGTTGATGATCTTGAACGCGTAGCCGCTGAACGGCTCCTTGTCGTCCGCCTTGCGCTCCTCTTCCTTGTCGTTGTCCGGGTTGACGCCCTTGACCGGGGGGATGTCGAGCGGCGACGGCAGGTAGTTGATGACGGCGTCGAGGAGGAGCTGGACGCCCTTGTTCTTGAAGGCCGAGCCGCAGAGGACCGGGAAGAACTTGAACGACGTGCAGCCCTTGCGGAGCGCGGCGACGATCTCGGCCTCGGTGATCTCCGACGTCTTGCCGTCGAGGAACTTCGCCATGATCGCGTCGTCGACGTCGGCGCAGGCCTCGATCATCTTCTCGCGGTACTCGGCGGCCTTCGCCTGGAGGTTCTCCGGGACGTCGACCCAGTCGTACTTCTGCCCCTTCGACTCCTCGTCGAAGATCGCGGCCTTCATCTTGACGAGGTCGACCACGCCCTTGTGCTGGTCCTCCTCGCCGACGGGCCACTGGATCGGCACCGGGATGACGCCCAGGCGCTCCTTGATCGAGTTGACGTTCATCTCGAAGTCCGCGCCCGTCTTGTCCATCTTGTTGACGAACACGATGCGCGGGACGCGGAACTTGTCGGCCTGCCGCCAGACGGTCTCCGTCTGCGGCTCGACGCCGTTGCCGCCGTCGAGCACCGCGACGGCGCCGTCGAGCACGCGGAGCGAACGCTCGACCTCGATCGTGAAGTCGACGTGGCCCGGCGTGTCGATGATGTTGATGCGGTGCGTGACGCCCTTGTGCGGCCCCTCACCCGGCTTCCAGAAGCAGTTGGTCGCGGCGGAGGTGATCGTGATGCCGCGCTCCTGCTCCTGGACCATGTAGTCCATGGTCGCGGCGCCCTCGTGGACCTCGCCGATCTTGTAGTTGACGCCCGTGTAGTAAAGAACGCGCTCGGTCGTCGTCGTCTTGCCCGCGTCGATGTGGGCCATGATTCCGATGTTGCGCGTCTTCTCGAGCGAGTATTCGCGGGCCACTTGAGTCTCCGTTCCGGTCGGGGGTCTAAACGTTGGGGGACTCCGCGTCCCCAAGATGCACGAAACCCCCTCTGGTCCTCCCGCTGCCATTTTCAGCGAGCCCGGATCGGCCGGGTGTTCCAGAGAGGGTGTCGGGGTACCGCTTCAGCTTCGTTCGTGACCGCCTCGGCGAAATCACGCTGGGGTAACCCGATCCTTATGTCGCGTTAGGCATGCGCTTTTTTGAGCGACCTCGTCCCCCGAGTCCTTTGGGGGAGCGCGTTATTATCAAGGGTAGTGCCAAAGTCAAGCAGCGAGGCGACTTTGTCGGTGTTCCAGCGCCTCCCGACGCGAACGAGGGCGGGGGGCCGGCCGAGAGCGCCGCCTCTCTTACCCCCGGGTCTTTACCCCGGGGGCGCGCCTTCGCCAGGGCGATCGTCGCTCCGGCGTCGATCCCGCCGCGGCGCGCTGCCCGTCGCGTCGAGGCGGGCCCCGCTTGTGTCGAGGCGGGCCCGCTTGTTCGGAGCACCTCGGCCAAGTAGTAACGTCTGCCGGTTGTCATGTCGCAGGCCGACCTCCCCGAGGAAGAGCCGCCCAGGTCCGGAGAGCCCGAGCGTCACTCGCGCGAGCGGTTCGCGCGGCCCACGGCGCTGGGTCGCGCAGGGCGGCGCGCGGCCGCGCTCGCCCGCCGCCTCGCCGGCTCCCGCCACGGCCGCGTCGACGCCGCGCGCCGCCTCGTCGCGCCGCTCGTGCTCGCGCTCGTCCCGCTCTGGTGGGTGGCGGACGCGACCTACCGCGCGACGCTCACGACCGTCGGACGCGACCAGGGGATCTTCCAGTACATCGCGTGGGCCGTCCGCCAGGGCGACGTCGACTACCGCGACGTCCGCGACGTGAACGGGCCGCTCGTCCACCTGATCCACATGGTGGGCCTCGCGCTCGGCGGGGCGGACGAGAGCCGCTTCCACGTCCTCGACGTGACGGTGACCGGCGCGTCGTTCGCCGTCGTCGGGGCGCTCCTGCCGGGGATCGTCGGCCGGCGTCCCCCGACGTGGCTGGAGCGCGCCGGCTGGGCGCTCGCCGCGTGGGTCGCGCTCGCCGGGCAGTACGCGCTGCACCTCTACTGGAACCAGGCGCAGCGCGAGAGCTTCGCCGACTGGTTCCTCTTGCCGAGCATCGCCCTGCAGATCGCGCGGCCGAGCGCGCGCCCGGGCGCGTCCGAGTCACGTCGGATCGTCGCGATCGCCGCGCTGTCGACGATCACCTGGTTCGCCAAGTCGAGCTTCGTGGTCTTCACGGCGATGCAGCTCGCCGTCCTGCTCGTCGATCGCGACGTCGGGCTCCCGCGCCGCGCGCGCCTGAAGAGCTTCGCCGTCGGCGGCCTCGTCGGCGCGGTCGTGCCCTTGCTCTACCTGCTCCGCTACGGCGACGTCTCCTCCTTCGTCGCGATCTCGCTCCGCGACGTCCCGCGCGTCTATCGGTTCATCTGGGCGCGCAGCGCGCTCGAGATCCTCGGCGACGACGGACCGCTCAACACGGTCTCGCTGGGCCTCGCCGTCGCCGCGCTCCTCGGCGCGCTCGTCGCCCTCGGCGCGCTGCCGCGGCGCATGCTCGCCCTCGCGCTCGCCCCGATCGCGGGGCTCGCGTCGGTGATCGCCCAGCACAAGGGCTTCGGCTACCACTTCCACCCGATCGGCGCGACGACGCACATGGGCTTCTTGGTGATCGTCGCGCTGCTGTGGGAGCGGTTCCGCGCGGCGCCGAGGCGCCGCCCGCTCGGCCGCTGGGTGGCGCTCGGCGCCGCGACCGCCTACGCGCTCAGCGTGGCGTCGGCGATGCGGCTGAGCCCGCAGACGCGCAACGTGTGGATCCTCGCGGGCGGCGAGACGCCCGAGCGCCGGAACAAACGCGAGTACTTCGACAGCTTCAAGACCCACGACTTCTTCCCGTGGGAGCTCCGCCAGGGCGCGCGCTACCTCTCGGACACCCTCTCCGAGGACGCGCGCGTGCAGGTCTACGGGATGGATCCGTACATCCTGTTCCTCGCGCAGCGGCGCTCGGCGACGCCGTACATCTACGCGTACGACCTCAACGCGGACGCGGCCCTCGAGGGCGGCTGGTCGAACCGGCCGACGTGGAACCAGAGCGAGTTCATCCGGGCGTGGCGCGCGGAGCACGAGCGCGATCTCCTCGCGCGGCTCCGGGCGGCGCCGCCCGAAGCGTTCGTCTTCCTCGACCACGCGCCGCTCACGTCGTGGCCGGACGCGTGGGAGGACTTCAAGCACTGCTGCAAGGAGGCTTCGGCGTGGGTCGCGACCCACTACCACGCGGCGCGCTCCTTCGGAGAGGTGCACGTGTGGCTGCGCGACGACCTGCCGATCGCCGACGCCGAAGGCCTGCCCTGACGCGCTCCTCCGCGAAGCGCGAGGCGTCGGCGCGACCGCGCGCGACCTCGCGGCGGCGAGCCGCGATCAGCGGCAGGCCGCGCCGCGGTCGCACGCGTCGAGCGACGTGCCGCGCGGACAGCGCGCCCAGTCCTGACCGCCGCCGTTGCACCGGTAGACCTCGCCGTTCGGAGCGCCGTCGGTGTAGCCGAGGCTGCACCGGCCGCGCGCGACGCTCGTCCCGTTGCCGCGGTTGAAGCAGGAGGTGGCGCCCGGGGTCGGCGTGTAGGTCGGGGCCGCGTCGTGGCACGCGAGCGGGTTCCCGACGCCGCAGTAGCAGTCGCCGTTGAAGAGACGCTGCGATCCTCCGCAGGCCATGGCGCACACGTCGCCCCGCTTCCGCTCGGAGGGCGTGATCTCCCGGCTCGTGCAGCTCGTCGGGATGATCTGCGAGAGCAGCGTCCCGATGTACAGCGCGCAGCCGGAGGCGGTGGCCGTGGCGCGCGCCGCGCCGCCGACCGTCAACGGCACCAAGCCGACGCTCGCCGACGACGCGGTCGCCGCGACGGTGACGACGAAATCGACGCAGCTGCCGACGCCGGACGCGTGCGTCGCGGCCTGCACGATGGCGCTCTGATCGGCGAGCGTGGCGTTGCCGTACGTGCAGGTCGTCAACCACTCGCGGTAGCGGTGGTGGAAGCGGCAGTTGGCCGGGTCCTGACCGAGCGCGTCCTCGGACGACGCGACGTCTTCGTCCACCTCGTCCGCGGGCGCGCTCGAGCAGCCGACCGTCGTGACGAGTCCCAGGAGAGCAGCGAGGGCGATGCCGGGCGCGAGCTTCTTCTTCATGACGCGGGCCTCCGCAAGCCTCGCACCATCCACCACACGATCGGATCCCCTTGGATTTCGACGGTCCTTGGATCCGCGCCGGCTCGACGTGTCGACCGCGGTCTGCACCAGCGGAGCCGCGCGCGGTCGCTCGTCCGCGCCGGCACCGCGCCGAGCGCCCGCGCTCCGCGGCGCGGTCCGCGAGCCGGCCGACGGCGAGGTCGTCCTAGCGCCGCGCGATCACGTCGAGCGCCGCGCGATCACGTCGAGCGCCGCGCGTCGTCCGCGCGCGGACGTCGGCGCGGGAGGCCAGGCGGTCGGGCGCCGGTGTCGACTGCGGTCCACAGCAACGCGCGGCGTTCGCGCGCTATCTTGTCGGAGCATGCGTCCCTCGAGCGCTCGCCGTCTCTCTCTCGCGCTCGGCGCGCCGGCGGCCCTCGTCGTCGCGGTGAGCGCGTGCAACGCGATCCTCGACAACCAGGAGCGCACGCTGCGCGCGGAGGCGGAGCCCGACGACGGCGGCCCCGGCGCGGACGGCGCCGACT
Source organism: Labilithrix sp. (assembly GCA_019637105.1). Classification (GTDB taxonomy): domain Bacteria; phylum Myxococcota_A; class Polyangia; order Polyangiales; family Polyangiaceae; genus Labilithrix. Next base: position 3,631 of record JAHBWF010000166.1, on the reverse strand, counting down.
CGCCGCCGCTCGTCGTCGAGGACGCCCCGAGCGACGGCGCCTGCTCGAGCGATCTCCGGACGGACCCGAAGAACTGCGGCCGCTGCGGGCACGACTGCCTCGGCGGCGCGTGCGAGCTGGGCGCCTGCCAGCCGTTCGTGTTCGCGAACGTCGTGCGCCCTCAGCAGGTGTTCGTCGTCGACGGCGCGCTCTACTTCTCCGACGGCCTGAGCACGGGCGCGGACGGCGGCGTCAGCTGGTGCCCGGTCGAGGGGCCGTGCGTCACCCCGCCGAGGATCCCGCTCGGACCGGGGACGTCCGGCCTCGCGGTCGACGCCAAGGGCGTCGCGATCGTCGCGCCCACCGCCGGCTTCGTCTACACGTACGCCCTGCGCTTCCCCGCGGGGGCGACCGGACAGCTCCGGGTGTCGGGCGTCGAGCCGGTCGGCGTCGCGCTGGACGCGACGAACATCTACTTCAGCACGGCGGCCGGCGCGGTCTTCCGGTGCGACCGCAGCGGCGGCTGCGCGAACACGCCGACGCGCATCGCGAACGGCACCGGCCGCGGCGGTCACGTCGCGGTGGACGCGACGAACGTCTACTGGGCCTCCGACGGCTCCTCCGGCTCGGGCTGCGACGGCTGCCTGCAGGGCGCGCCGAAGGACGCGGCCGACGCGACGGCGTCCTCGGTGAGCCTCGGGCGGCGACCGCAGACGCTCTTCATGAACGGCACCCGCCTCTTCTGGACCGGCACCGGCGGCGCGTACGGGGGCGAGGTGTCGTGGCGCGACGAGGGCGTCGGCGGCAACGAGTTCTTCTACGCGCGGCAAGTGGGCCGGCCCTGGGGCGTCACGGCCGACGCCGCCGAGGTGTTCTTCACCATCGCGAGCGACGGCACGGTGCGTCGATGCCCTCGCGCCGGCTGCGGGAGCGCGAGCGAGACGATCGCGACCGGGCAGACCGAGGCGCGCGGCGTCGCCGTCGACGACCGCGCCGTCTACTGGGCGAGCTTCGCCGACAACGTGATCATGAAGCTCGCGCGCTGAGAGGCGACGCGCCGAGACGCGACGCGCCGAGGCCTGGTGCGGACCGTCGTCGACACCGGATCCAGGCGCCGAGCCGAGCCGTGAGCGCGGCGCGCGAGAACCGCCGCCGTCCGTGGCCCTCGGCGCGCGCGGCGCGGATGGCCCGCATCGTGCTCGAGGAATCGACAACCACGTGCTCGAGGATCGGCGACAATGGCGCAGAGCGCGATGCGGGACAGCGAAACGCAGTTCGGCAGGACCACGCAGCAGCAGGAGGCTCCCGTCGCTCTCGTGAGACGCGCACGCCTCCGCCGGCCGCGCCTCGCGTGGACGGATGCATACGGCAACCACGAGGTCGCCGTCGAGAACCGCTGGGTGCTCGGCTCCGCGCCGAACGCCGACGTCTGCGTGGCGGACCGCGCGGTGTCGCGGCTGCACGGCGAGCTCGATCCGACGCCGGAGGGGCTCTGGCTCCGCGACCTCGGGAGCAAGAACGGCTCGTTCGTCGACGGCATCCGTGTGACGGGCGCGCTCGTCCCCGACGGCGGCACGATCCGCGTCGGGTCGACGGCGATCGCCGTCCGCTACGGCGAGGAGCTCGCCGAGGAGCGCATCTGGGGGGCGTCGCAGCTCGGCGAGCTCGTCGGGAGCACCGAGGTGATGCGCAAGCTCTTCGCCACGATCTCGCAGCTCGCGCAGACCGATCTGTCGGTCCTGATCGTCGGCGAGACCGGCACGGGCAAGGAGCTCGTGGCGCGGGCGCTGCACGACGCGTCCGCGCGCTCGGGGTTCCCGCTCGGCGTGATCGACTGCGCGTCGATGCCGGAGCACCTGCTCGAGTCGGAGCTCTTCGGGCACCGGCGCGGCGCCTTCACCGGCGCCGACTCCGCGCACGAGGGCATCGTCGAGCGGAGCGACGGCGGGACGCTCTTCCTCGACGAGATCGGCGAGCTCCCGCTCGGCGTCCAGCCGAAGCTCCTCAGGCTGCTCGAGACGAAGACCTTCCGGCGCCTCGGCGAGACCAAGTTCCGCCGCGCGAACGTCCGCTTCGTCGCCGCCACGCACCGCGATCTCCGGAAGCTCGTCAACGCCGGCGCCTTCCGCGAGGACCTGTACTTCCGGCTCGCGGTCGCGACCCTGCCGGTCCCCGCGCTGCGCGAGCGCGAGGACGACATCCCGCTGCTCGTCGACAGGTTCGCGCCGGAGCTCCCCGCGTCGCTCTCGCGCGCGGCGCTCGTCCAGCACGCGCGGTCGCGCGGGTGGCCCGGCAACGTGCGCGAGCTCCGAAGCTTCGTGCAGCGCGCCGTGGCGCTCGGGACCGTCGAGCCCGACGAGGCGGATCCGGAGGTCGCGCGCCTCTTGCCCGCGACGCCGGCCGGCCCGTCCGGCGCCCCGAGCCTCGATCTCGAGAAGCCGTTCAAGGACGTTCGCGACGGGTGGGTCGAGCACCTCGAGCGCGAGTACCTCGCCGCGCTGATGAACGCCCACAAGCGAAACGTCTCCGCCGTCGCGCGCGCCGCCGGCCTCGACCGGACGTACGTCCATCGCTTGATCAAGAAGCACGGGCTGTAGAGCGCGTCGATGTCCGGCTTGACCGCGTTGGGGCAGGCTGTGAAGATCGAGCAGCATGCCGGCGCTCGTCCGCGAAGGAGAGGTCTTTGCCGGCAAGTATCGGGTCGAGCGCGTCCTCGGCGAGGGCGGCCACGGCCTGGTGTTCGCGGCGCGGAGCCTCGAGCTCGACGAGCGCGTCGCCGTCAAGCTGCTGAAGCGCGTCGCCACCGACGCCACGACGGCGGAGCGGTTCCTCCGTGAGGCGCGCGCGGCGCTCCGGATCCGCGGCGACGGCGTCGCCCGCGTCTACGCGGTCGACAGGCTCGACGACGGCGATCTGTTCATGGTCATGGAGTACCTCGAGGGCCACGACCTGCGGCGCGAGGTCCAGGAGATGGGCCCGCTCGCGGTGGGCGACGCCGTCGAGTGCATCCTGCAAGTGTGCGACGTGCTGGGCCGCGCGCACGGGATGGGCATCGTCCACCGCGACATCAAGCCGGCGAACCTCTTCAGCGTCGAGCGTCCGGACGGCCTGCGCCACGTCAAGGTGCTCGACTTCGGCATCGCGCGCTCGCTCGATCCCGCGGAGGCGTCGTTGACGCAGGCGGCGCAGATGATCGGGTCGCCGCACTACATGGCCCCGGAGCAGGTCGTCGACGGGCGCACCGTCGACGAGCGGACCGACATCTGGGGCCTCGGCGCGACGCTGTTCGAGCTGCTCGCCGGGGTGACGCCGTTCGGCGGGGGGACGATGCTCCAGCTCTTGCTCCGGCTCCAGACGCAGCCCCCCGACGATCTCCGGCTGCTCCGGCCCGAGGTCCCCGCGGAGCTCGAGCGCGTCGTCCTCCGGTGCCTCGAGAAGGATCGGGCGCGCCGGTTCCCCGACGTCGGCTCGCTCTCGGCGGCGCTCGCGCCGTTCGCGCGCCTCGGCGCCGATCTCACCGCCTCGTCGATGCGGGCGGACGCGCGCGACTCGGCCGATCTCGACCTCACCGCCACGAACGCCGTGGCCGAGGCCGCGTCGCCGGCGCGCGACGGCGCCGCGACGGCCTCCCCCACCGTGCGCTCGGCGGTGG
>JAHBWF010000165.1 GCA_019637105.1 Labilithrix sp. | reverse complement strand
CTCGTCGCGTTCAGCGCGGGCCTCGGCCTCGTCGCGGCGCTCGTCCTCACGCGCGTGTCGTCGGACGCCCGCGGCTCGATGCTCGGACGCCCGCGCCCGGTCTTGCTGCTCGCGTCCGCCGCGGCGACGCCGGCGCTCGCGCTCGTCGCGCTGGCGGCCGCGGGGGCGTGGCCGGAGCACGCCGTCGAGGAGATCGAGCCGCAGGCGCACCTCGGGTGCGGCCTCGTCACGCTCGCGCAGGGCGCGGCGCTGCTCGCCGCGCTCCTCGTGCCGCGGCGGGGGAGCGATCCGATCCACCCCGCGCTGACCGGCGCCGCGCTCGGCGTGACCGCGGGCGCGTGGACCGCGGCGTTGGCGTACCTCCGCTGCCCGCACGTCGCGGCGGCTCACTGCGTCGCCGCGCACGCGCTCCCGACGCTGGCGCTCGGCGTCGCCGGCGCGGTCGTCGGCCGCGCGCTCCTCCGGCTTCGCTGAGCGCCGCCGTCCCGCAGCGTGTCAGAATCGAGGCGGTGGCTCCTCGTCCGTCGCCGCGCGTCCTCATGATCTCCACGGAGCTCGAGCCGCTCGCGCGTACGGGTGGGCTCGGCGACGTCGTCGAGTCGTTGTCGCTCGCCCTCGCGGAGCTCGGCCTCGACGTCCTCGTCGTGACGCCGCGCTACGGCGTCACGCGGCTGCCGCTCCGCACGGCGCGGTGGCCCGAGCGCGTCCCGGCGCGTTGGGGCTGGGGGCCGGAGGACGTGCGGAGCCTCGGCGTCGTGGAGCTCGATCCGGCGCGCTTCGCCTCCGGCGGCGTGCGCCGCGTCTGCGCGCTCGACGACGCCGAGCTCTTCGGAGCGCGCGAGGGGATCTACGGCGATCGGCGCGGCGCGTTCGACGACAACGCGCTCCGCTTCGCGGTGATGTCGCGCGGCGCCCTCGAGGTCGCCGATCGCGTCTGGCGGGGCGGCCCCGACGTGATCCACGCGCACGACTGGCACGCGGCCTTCGCCGTGATCTACGCGCGGCTCGTGATGGGCGAGCGCTGGGCGCGGATCCCGTCGGTGTTCACCGTGCACAACCTGCAGTTCCAGGGCGTCCTCGACGAAGGGTGGCTCGATCGGCTGCACCTCCCGCGCGCGGCGTTCCGCCCGGAGGTCCTCTGGCACGAGGGGAAGATCAACCTGCTCAAGGGCGCGACCGCGCTCGCCGATCGCGTCACCACGGTGAGCCCCACCTACGCTCGCGAGATCCTCGGGCCGGAGGCGGGCTTCGGGCTCGATCTCCACCTGCGCGCGCACGCCTCGAAGCTCGTCGGGATCCAGAACGGGATCGATCTCGCTCGCTGGGACCCGCGGACCGACGGGGCGCTCGCCGCGCGCTTCGACGAGCGCACCGCGAAGACGCAGCGCCGCCGCGACAAGCGGGCGCTCGAGGAGGAGCTCGGGCTCGAGCCGGGGGAGGGGCCGCTCTTCGGGCTCGTCGCGCGCCTCACGTGGCAGAAGGGGCTCGACCTGCTCCTGCCGCTCGTCCCCGAGCTCGTCGACCGCGGAGCGCGCTTCGCGCTCGTCGGCGAGGGGGAGCGGACCTTCGAGGACGAGCTCACCTGGCTCGCGGGCGCGCATCCCGGCCGCGTGGCCGCGCGCATCGCGTTCGATCCGGCGCTCTCGCGGCGCGTCTACGCCGGCTCCGATTTCTTCCTCGTCCCGTCGCGCTTCGAGCCGTGCGGCCTCACGCAGATGTACGCGATGCGCTACGGCGCCGTGCCGATCGTGACCGACGTGGGCGGCCTCCACGACACGGTCGAGCCGATCGTCGGCGGGCGCTCGACGGAGACCGGCACGGGCGTCGTCGCGCCGCGGGCGGCGCCCGACGCGATCCACGCCGCGTGCCTCGCGGCGATGCGCCTCCACGCCGACGGCCGCGGGCTCGAGCGCGCCGTGGCGCGCGCGATGATCCGCGCCGGCGCGTTCGGCTGGCAGGAGTCGGCGGCGAAGTACCGAGGGCTCTACGAGCGCCTCTCCGCCGCCCGCCTCGCCCCGGACGCGATCCCGGACGCGACCCGAGGCCCGCCCCGCGGAGCGTGACGCCGGCGTCGCCGGCAGGATACGCTCGAAGGATGATGGGCCGTTCTTCACGCAGGCTCGTGACCCTCGGCGCGCTCACCGTCTCGGCGCTCGCCGCGTGCGGCCCCGGCGGCTCGCAGGTGTCCTTCGTCAGCAACGAGCGGCCTTCGGGCTACACCGCGGCGCAGGGGACGCCGCCGCCGTCGGCCGCGCACCAGGAGAACCCGAACGGCAACGTCGAGCTCGCCGAGGACGACCGCATCGAGCCCGAGCACCCGGCCGCCGAGACCAAGCAAGAGCGCGCCCTCGTCCACATCCACGGTCCGAAGGACGTCGTCTGCTCCGGCGTCGTGCTCGGCCCCCGCCTCGTCGCGACGGCGCAGCGCTGCTTGCGCGGCCAGGACAAGGGAGTGACGTCGCTCGGTCCCGATCGCGAGTACCGCGTCGAGATCGCCTCGAGCTCGCTCACCTGGACGAACCGCAAGGCCAAGTACGCCGTGCTCCCGCAGTGCGACGAGGCGGAGCTCGACGTCGCGATCCTCGTGCTCGAGGAGCCCGCGCCGGCGCTCGTCACGCCGCTCAAGATCGTGAGCGCGCCGAGCACCGGGGCGCGCGTCCAGGCGCTCGGCTTCGGTCACTGCGCCGGCAGCAAGACCGCGATGAAGGAGCGCGTCGGTACGGTGCGGAGCCGCGTCTCGCACGCGATCATCATCGACGTCCCGCTCTGTCAGGGCGACGTCGGCGGCCCCGTCCTCGACGGGCGCGACGGCGAGGTCATCGGGCTCATCTCGCACCGCGACGACCCCGAGGGCTCGCCGCTCAAGACCACGACGATCGCGCGGCTCGACACTGTGTGGGCGCGCGAGCTCGTCGCCCAGGCGAGGCTCCTCGCCGACGGCGCCGAGACCGCGAAGGTCCACGACGTGGCCTGCCGCTGACGCGGCGGCGCCTCGCCGCGGCGGCGCGACGCTGGGCGCGCTTCGCCGCGGCGGCGAGCGCCCCGGCGCGATCGCCGTCGGACCGGCGCGGCGCAGGGGGTAAGCTGAACGCGCCGGCGCGCGCGTGGTGGCCCGCCGGCGGGGAGGGACGATGTCGCCGATGCCCGCGGCTCTGGATTGGCGCGACGTCGTCGTGCGCCTCGCTCTCACGGTGATCGCCGGAGCGCTGTTCGGCCTCAACCGCGAGGCGCACGGCGGGCCGGCGGGGCTCCGCACGACGATCCTCGTCTGCCTCGCGGCGTCGATCGCGATGCTCCAGGCGAACGCCCTGCTCCCGACGACCGGGCGCCCCGCCGACGCCTGGGCGACGCTCGACCTCATGCGCCTCCCGCTCGGCATCCTGTCGGGCGTCGGCTTCATCGGCGCGGGCGTCATCTTCCGCCGGAGCGATCTCGTCCTCGGCGTCACGACGGCGGCGATCCTCTGGATCACGACCGCGATCGGCCTCTGCTTCGGCGGCGGTCAGCTCGCGCTCGGCGTCGCGGCGACCGCGATCGGGCTGGTCGTCCTCTGGGGCTTCAAATGGCTCGAGCAGTACGTCCGCCAGGACCTCCGCGCCGCGCTCGTGGTGACGACCGCCGCGGCCGCGCCGGCGAGCGAGGAGCTCCGGCGGCTGCTCGAAGAGGAGGGCTACCACGTCACGGGCGAGGCCCTCCGCTACGGCGAGGCCGCGCGCGAGATCCGCTACGACGTCCGCTGGCGCGGGAGTCGTCGCGAGGTCCGGACCCCGAGCTTCGTGGCCGCGCTCGCGACGAAGTCGGGCGTCCGCGACGTGACCTGGCGCCCCGAAGGCTTCGGCGATCTGTGACCCCCGCCGCGCGTCGCCGGCGCGCCGCCGCCGGAGCTGGTCTTCGGAGCCCGCGGCGGGGCGCGCGCACCTCAGAGGTCGCCGGTGCGCGTGGCGTGGAACCCGACCGTCCCGTCGATCTTCGACGCGTAGCCGGCCATGATCCCGCGCGCGTGTCCGTTGAGCAACCCCGAGTAACTGGTCACCGTCGAGCCGTTCGGGATGGAGAACGTGAAGATGCGCGGATCCGACGTCACGGAGCCGGTCACCGTGAATCCCACCCCTTGTGAATCGGTGAACGTCCCGGACAACACGCCGCTCTCGCTCGCCTGCATCGCGAGCGTCCCCGTGACGCCGTCGGTGACGAGGTTCCAACGGCCCGAGTACGCCGCGGGGCCGAGCACCGACGGCGTCCGCGGGACACCGCTCAACCAGCGCCCCTTCTGCGCGGTGACCGACCAGCGGTTGCCGCCCGCGTCGATCATGTAGCCGGCCATCGAGGTCTTCTCCGCCGCGTACACGTACGTGACGAAGTGCAACCCCTGAAGCGCCGTCACCGGGAGGTTCGGCGTGTCCCAGGCGATGAAGAAGTCGAGGCGGTTCCCGGCGATCGTCCCGTTGACCCTCCGCGCCACTCCGTCCGGGCCGAAGTAGGTGCCGATCCGGCGATCGGGCGCGTTCGCCGAGCCGTCGCCCGGGAGGCGATAGACGTCGAGCACGCCGCGCCATCCGTCGTGATCGAGGTTCCACCGCCCGAGGAAGAGGTGCTTGTTCTCCCGCGCGCCGAAGGGCGCGTACGGATTGGCCACGTCCAGGATCGTCGCCGCCGTGCGCACGGCCCCGCTCGTGACCCAGTCGTAGCTGAAGAGATCGAACTGGGTGCCGCCCCACGAGTTTTTCACCCAGAAGGCCTGCTTGCTGTCGTCGAAGCCGACCATCAGCATCGCGTGGTCGCCCCAGAAGTTCGGCCCGGGGTCCCACACCCCGTTGCTCGGCGTCGGATCGGGCCTGGAGAGCCTCACGTCGAAGGCGATCTCCCGCCCCGCCGAGAGCTCGGCCTTGTACCAGGCCAGGTTCCGCAGATCGCCGGAGGCGGCCTCCTTCACGCTCGTCGGCCGGTAGCGCGCGGCCTCGAGGGCGCCTTGCGGCAAGACGGTCGCCGTGATGGGCGCAGGCGTGAAGTAGGTCACCGGGCTCGCGCTCAGCATGAAGTCGTCGAGCGCCCGCTGATCGGTCCGGATCAGCGATCCCTGCGGGTTCGTCCAGCGATCGAGGTCCTGCCAGCGGCCGTCAACGATGTACGGGAGCGTCGTCTCCGGCGGCATGCCGTAGCGCGTGAGCGTCGCCATCTGCCAAGGGACGTTGCCGCCGCCGTTGGTCTCCGGCTGGATCTCCGGCGTCGGGAGCGGCTGGGGATTGAGCCAGAGGGACTTCTGGAAGTGATGGAGGAACTGCTCCGAGAGATCGAGATCGAGCCCGTACTGGCGCTTGTACGCCGCCTCGACCGCGGCGGTCGTCGCGAACACGGTGCAGGTGTCGCGCCCGCCCTGATCACGGATGGCGGTTTGCTGCGGGCGCAGGTCCACGCCCCTGTGACCGCACTGGGCCGGTACTCCTCCGCCCCCGCACGTCTCCCCGGGGTTCGGACACGCGCCGGTACGGCAGACGCCTCCGCACCTATCCGGCCCGCCGCAGGTCGTGCAGTACGGCCGGCATTCGGGCTCGCCCGGGTCGCCCGGGTCGCAGATCGGGGGACGGGGCGTCTTGTTGCAGTCGGGCAGGGCGCTCGCGATCTCGCCCGTGTCCTCGACGTCGGCGGTCGTCGCGCATCCCCACGAGATCGCGCTCGCGAGCCATGCGCCGACGAGCACCGAGCGCGTCACGCGACGGCGCCCATCTACGATGTCGATACGTTCGTTCGTCATGCGCGCGCACCGAGCACGAGCCGGGCCAACGAGGTCCTCGCGTGATTTCGACGGAGACGGCGGCGCGAGCTGCGCAAGGTGAGCGCACGACGCCGAGTCGTTGCGCAGGGTGAGCGCTCGCTCGCGCTCAGGGGGCGAGGCGGTTCAGCATGCGCGGGAACGGGATGGTCTCGCGGACGTGCGACAGCCCGCAGATCCAGGAGACCGTGCGCTCGATGCCGAGGCCGAAGCCGGCGTGCGGGAACGATCCGTAGCGGCGGAGGTCGAGGTACCACTCGAACGCCTCCTTCGGGAGGCGGTGCTCGGCGATGGCGGCCTCGAGGCGCGCGAGATCCGACTCGCGCTGTCCGCCGCCGATGATCTCGCCGTAGCCCTCCGGCGCGAGCACGTCCATGTTGAGGGCGAGCTTCGGGTCGTTCGGGTCGCGCGCGAAGTAGAACGCCTTCAGGTCCATCGGGTAACGGTGGATGATGACGGGGCGGTCGAACTTCTTCGAGATCGTCGTCTCCTCGTCGCCGCCGAAGTCGTCGCCGACCTTCGCGTCGGGGTGCCCGTTCTTCTGCAGGAGGTCGATCGCCTCGTGGTACGTGATGCGCGGGAACGGCGCCTTGACGTTCTCGAGCATCGTCATGTGGCGCGTCCACCACTCGGGATCGTCGGGGCGCTTGTCGCTGGCGAGGACGTCGAGCTCCTTGCGCCGCGTCTCGAGCACGCGGGAGACGACGAAGCTGAGGAACTGCTCGGCGAGGACCATGTCGCCCGCGAGGTCCATGAACGCGACCTCGGGCTCCACCATCCAGAACTCGGCGAGGTGGCGGCGCGTCTTCGACTTCTCGGCGCGGAAGGTGGGGCCGAAGCAGTAGACCTTGCCGAAGGCCGCGGCGCCGGCCTCCATGTAGAGCTGACCCGACTGCGTCAGGTACGCGGGCTCGCCGTGGTAGTCGGTCTGGAAGAGCGTCGAGGTGCCCTCGCACGCGTTCGGCGTGAAGACCGGCGCGTCGACGAGCGTGAAGTCGTTCTCGTCGAAGAAGTCGCGGACGGCCTTGATGATGGCGTGCCGCACGCGCATGATCGCGTGCTGGCGCTTGGACCGGAGCCAGAGGTGCCGGTGGTCCATCAAGAAGTCGGTGCCGTGCTCCTTCGGGGAGATCGGGTACTCGCGCGCGGTGGCCGCGACGAGCTTCACGTCCTTCGCGTCGAGCTCGTAGGTCCCCTTGATCTTGCCGTGCTCCTTCACGAGGCCCTCGACCTCGATGCTCGACTCCTGCTGGATGCGATCGGCGGCGGCGAAGAGCTCGGGCGACACGTTGCCCTTGAAGACGACTGCCTGGACGATGCCGCTGCCGTCGCGGACCTCGAGGAAATGGAGCTTGCCGCTCGAGCGCTTGTTGTAGAGCCAGCCGCGCACCGTCACGGTCTCGCCGACGTGCTCGGCGAGCTTGGCGATGCTGACCACGTTCCCGGGAGCGCTGGGGGCGCTCGCGGCGGAGGGAGACCGGCTGTCGGGGGACTCGACGTTGCTCATGGAGGGGCTCCTCCGTACCACGAGGCCCCGGCGCGGAAAAGTGAGCGCGCGGGCGGCCCCGCTCGGCTCACCTCCGCGTCGAGAGGCGCTCGGCGCGTCGGGTCTCGCCGGCCGCTTGCGACGCCTTGACCTCGTCCGTGTCGAGGAGGAGGGCGGGGATGGGCGTCGGGCGGCGCTCCGCGTCGATGGCGACGAACGTGACGCGCGCCGTGACGCACGGCCAGCGCCGTCCGGTCGTCGCGTCCTCCCCCTGGACGACGACCTCGATCTCCATCGACGTGCGGAACGTCGCGGTGACGCGCGCCTCGAGGCGGACGACCTCGCCGACGCGCACGGGCTGCTCGAACGCGAGATCGTCGACGAAGGCGGTCACGGCCATGCGGCCCGAGTGCCGCTGCGCGCAGATCGCCGCGCAGAGATCGATCCACGCCATGATCTGCCCGCCGAACACGCCGCCGAGGGCGTTGGTGTGCTGCGGCAGCACGTACTCGGTCATCTGCGTGACGCTCGCGGACTGCGGGCGCGGCGCCGCGGCGCCGCGGGAGGGCTCGGTCATGCCGTGCACGCTAGTCCCGATGGCCGTCGCTCGCCACGGTGACGCCCGCGTCGCTCGCCAGCGTGACGGCGGACGCCCACGGGCCCCGCGGCGCGCCGGCCGGCGAGCGGTGCGCTTGCGGGCCCCGGGCTTCGGGCCCTTCACGTCAAACCGAAGCCCGTGAGAGGCGTAGCGGTGCCTCTTCTTCCAGCCGCGCCGACCGGGGTTCGGTTCGAGCGTCGAGAGCAAGCTCGTTGCGCGACGCGCGTTGGTGCGCTGGCGTCGTCTTCTGGCTGCGAGCCGGAGGTGGATGCGCGTAAACTCCGCGCGTGCCGCCCAGCTCAAAGTTCGTCGCCGATGCCTTCAACGCGTGGTTGCACGCCCTCCTCGAGGAGCTGCCCTCCACGGCGTCGCGCTCGACGCCGGTCGCCTTCCGCAAGGGAGTGTTCGAGCTCCGTCCGAAGGGGGAGCATCGCGTGCTGCGCGGCAAGGCGTCGGCGCCGATCTCGCTGCTCACAGGTCTGTTGCTCGGCGCGGATCCCCCCGCCGCGAAGCTCGTGTACACGCAGTCGACCGGAGCGTGGAACCGCGTGCTGACGCTGCTGCGCGATGGCGACGTGCAGGCGCGCTACCTCGATCTGGTGCGCGCGCTCGTCGACGTTGGGGCGCGCGACGAGGCGCGCCTCGCGGTCCTGCTCTCGATAGACGCCCACGATCGGCACGAGCGCGGCCACCCGCTGTTCGCCGAGCTGTTCCCCGCGCTGCCCGCCGCGGCGCGCAAGCCGGCAGTCGCGGGCTCGGAGGCCGCGTTCCTCGAGCGCCGGCTGCGCGAGGGCGCCGGTAGGACCGCCGTCGACGCGTTGCTCCTGGCGCTCGACATCAACGAGCACGTCACCGGAGCGATCCTCGACGTGGCGGGCCAGCGGTCGCGGCTCCTCAAGCTGCTGACGGCGGTCGACCGCATGCTCCCCGCGCTCGCGTCGCGCGCCGAGATCGGCACGCGCGACGTGGTGCGGCTGATCCGGCAGCAGGTTGGCAACGCGCTCGCGACTCGCTACGAGCAGGCGTGACCGATCGCTGCGAGGCCGATTATCGCGGGCACATCGACTGCGAGGCGGGCTGCCGACGGAAGGCGCACGGGCCTCGAAGCTCGGCATCAGGCGAGCGAGGAAGGCCGTCGGGACCATGCGGACCACAATGTTGCGTACCGCACGCGTCGGCGGGATGCCCCGTGACGTCATCCGCCGGGCAACGTAGTGCTGCCCGAACCACGTGCGCTGGAGACGATCCAGATCGGCGAACCTCACGAGCATCGCGCTCAGGAAGATGGACGGCAGAAATGCCACGAGACCGGCGACGAGCCACTGCTCGTTCCAGAGCAACCACGAGGAAGCGAACGACGTTCCGAAGTCGGTGAGCAGCTTGGTCGGATGGATCGGGTGAAAGAGCATCTTCTCGCTGCGCGTCACGACGACCTCCTCTTGCCGCTGCCGCTGCCGCTGCCGCTGGCCTTCGCCGCGCGTCCCAGGAGCTCGCCTCGCGCTCGCTCGGCGTTCTCCGCGTGCTCCTGCGAGCGCATCGACGCGACACGCACAGCGCGCGAAGATCTTGGATTTGTTGGGAGAAAGGACGAAGATCCCGAGGCGTTGACCTTGGGGGCTCCGTTGAACGACCCTCGCCACGAGAGAGAAATGCCTCCGAGCGAGTTTCGGTACTGGGAGAACGAGCGGCGAGGGTGGGTGCGCTTCGCGCGCGCCGCCGGGCGCCTCGTCGGCTTCGACCCTGCGCCGCCGCGCGAGGTCGTCGAGGCGATCGCGTCGATGTACGAGGACGGCGATCCGCTGGCCGACGCGTTCCTCGACGAGGTCGCTTCGGTGAAGGACGCGCGAGCGATGTTCCACCGGGCGGCGCGCGACGGGATCGCGAGCGTGCCCGACGCGCCGGCGTCGCTCCGCGCGCTCTTCGCGGACGTCGAGACGCCGCCGGACTGGCTCGATCCGGCGCTCGTCGAGCGCGGCGCGCGCGTCTTCCGGCGCTACGGCGCGCACGTGTTCCGCTTCGCGGGCGCGATCACGCTCGCCGGCTACTCGGAGAGCTCGGTCGCCAAGCCGCTCGCGATGACGGGCGGCTATGTCGGCGGCTCGGCGCGCCGGCGCTTCCTCGAGACGGTGGCGTTCTGGATCGAGGTGTCCGAGCCGGGCGGCCTGGTCCGCGGCGCGCCCGGCTGGATCACGACGCTGCACGTGCGCCTCGGCCACGCGCTGGTGCGCCGCCGCCTGCTCGCGCACCCCGACTGGGACCGCGCCGCGTGGGGCGTCCCGATCAGCCAGGCGGACTCGCTCTTCACGCTGATGGGCGGGAGCATCGCGCCCGGGCTCGGGCTCCGCGCGATGGGCTTCCGGACGTCGCGCGCCGACATCGAGGCGCTGCTCCACTTCTGGCGCTGGGTGGGGCACGTCGTCGGCGTGAAGCCGCGCTGGTATCCGACGAGCCCCGCCGACGCGCTGAAGGTCGCGTTCGTCGCGCTCTCGCGCGGCGCCGGGCTCGCCGGCGACGACGGGCGGACGCTCTGCCAGTCGTACGCGAACGCCTTCGCGCCCGATCCGTCGGCGCCCTTCGACGAGCGCCTCCGCGCGCGCTTCTCGCACGGCGTCCACCTCGGCTACACGCGCTTCTTCCTGCCGCCGTGGCTCTACAAGAAGAACGCGCTCCCGAGCGCGGGGCTCTGGGCGCTCCACCCGATCGCGCAGATGCCCTTGGTGTTCACGCTCGAGAGCCTCCGCCGGAGCTCCCCCGCGATCGACGATCTGCTCGACGCCGCCCGGCGGCGCCGGCGCCGGGCCTGGCTCGAGCGCCACGCCCGGCGAAGCCGGCCCGCGCCGCGGCCCTGAGCCTCGGCGCGCTGCGTACGGCGCGCCGAGGAGGCTCGCCCGGCGCCGATCAGAACACGCCGACGACGGCGGCGCCCGCGGCGCTCGGAGACGCGGTCGGCGCCACCTGGATCTTGCGCGGCAAGGCGGCGATGCCGATCACGCCGAGCACGCCGACCGAGAGCCCGGCGACGGCGGCGACGAGCCAGGCGTTCCGCACGCCGTCGGACGGGCAGAAGAGGCTGTCGCGCTCGGGCGAGCACGTGCCCTTCAGCAGGGTCGTCATGCCCCAGACGTAGCCCGCCGGGACGCCGACGACGAACCCGGTCACGCCGGTCGCGACCGCGCCGACGAACAGCGGGTTCGTCCGCGTCTCCGGCGTCGGGGCGCTCGGGTCGATCGCGCGCGCGGCCGCGCCCTCTCCCGCGCGGCCGCCGCCCGCGAGGAGCGGGGGGATCTGCACCGTGCGCGACTCGCCCTCCGCGAGCGTGATGGTCTGGCGGAACGGCGCCTTGTTCGGTGCGGACGCGTCGATGACGTGCGGGCCCGGGTCGACGACGGTGAGCAGGTCCCACGCCGGCTTCCGCAGCGTCGTGCCGTCGACCCTCACCTCGAGGTCCGGCTCGTCGGCGGCGACGTGGACCGCGAGCCGAGGCACCCGCGACGCGAGGGCGGCGAGGCGCTCGTTCGCGATCTTCTCGCGGTCCTTGCGCCCCTCCTTCACCGCCTGGCTCGAGGCGGCCTTCATCTCGAGGTACGCCGTGCCGAACCGGCCCTCCTTCTCGTGGCAGATGGCGAGGTTCAGGAGCGTGCCGCCGCCCGGATCGAGCCGCTGACTCTCGGCGAGCTTCGGGCAGGCCTCGGCGTACTTGCCGCGTTCCATCAGCTGCCGCGCCTCGTCGAACAGCGACTGCGCGAGCATCTGCTCGGACACCGACGGCGCGGCGTCCGCGGCCACGAGGACGCGCGGCGCCGCCGCGGCGTCGGCCGTCGCGACGACGGCGCAGGCGACCGTCAACGTCGCGAGCCAGGACGAAGCGCCCATACCCGACGAGTAGCACGCAATCGCCCCGCGATGCGCGACGCGCGCGCCGTCCGGCCCTCCGGCGACGCGCGCGCCGCCTCAGGGCGGGAGCACGCGCACGTCGAGGTTCCACGGCCCGGCCGAGCCGGCGTAGCCGTCGATCTGGACCCAGTACGTGCCCGCCGCCAGCGTGAGGTCGAGGAAGCTGCGGTTCGGACCGAGGCCCGCGTTGCAGGCGTTCGGGACCTCGACGCCGGGGCACGCGGCGCCGCTCCGGACGTCGAGGAGCGTCGTGTTCACCGAGCCGCTCATGTCGAAGACCACGCGTCGCTGCTGCGTGAGAACGAGCCGCATGAGATGGTCGGGGGCGCCGCCGATCGGCTGGCCGGGGGAGTCGCAGCCCGCGCTGAAGTTGGCCGTCGCGCCGGTCGTGTCGCCGGTGAAGAAGCCGCCCGTCTCCGGGATCGTCTGCGGGGCGACGCAGTCGCCCGAGGTCACCGTCGTCGGCGGCGCCGTGGGCCGGACGAGCGCGGTGAGCTCGGTGGACAGGCCCTTCTCGTCGGCGATCACGGCGCGGTAGCTGCCCGCGCCGAGGTTCCGCCGCGACACCCGCTGCGGGGTCCCGCCGGCGCTGCACTGGAGGAGGTCCGCCGTCCCGCACGTCGGGTGGTTGAGCGACACGGCGCCGATCTCGGTCGTGGGGAACCGACCGATGAGGAGCACGTCGCTCGGCGCGGCGAGGTCGAGCGCGTAGGCCGCGTTCGGACCGCCGGAGAGGCAGCCGTTCTGGATCGCGTCCTCCTGGCCCGCCAGGTTCACGGCGATCGTCGTGTTCGGCGCGATCTCGGGGGCCGTCGCGCAGCTCTGGTTCGGCGGCGTCGGCGTCGGCGGGTAGGTCCTCACGACGACGCTGGCGTCGATCTGCGTCGTGCCCGCCACGCTGAACACGTGCGTGCCCGCCGGCAGGCTCCGCGCGAACACCGGGGGCGTGGTCCCGGCGCGGCAGCGGAGCTCGTCGGCGCACGACGCGGCGCGCATGCTCACGACCGGCGCGCCGGAGCCGAGCAGCGTCGAGGCGAAGATGCGGACGTCGCGCGGCTCGGTGAGCGTGAACGCGTACGTGAGCTCGCCCGTCTTCGCTTGCTCGCACGCCGACGCGAGGTCCTTGGTCGCGTCGATCAGCGAGACCGCGAACGGCGTCTCGAGCGGGACCGGCGCGGGCGCGGCGCACGACTCGTTCGTCGGCTGCGTCGACGCCGGCTGCATGTCGACGGAGACGTCGACCGGCGACTCCGCCTGCGTCGTGACGATCGCGTAGACGGTGGAGCCGGCCGCGACGCCGCGCGCGACGGCGCGCGCGACGGGCGCGAGCGGGACGCGCCCGCAGTGGAGCTCCGACGCCGCCTGCCCGCACGTCGCCTGGAGCGCGACGGTGACCTCGTTGGGCGGCGTGTTCGTCTGCGCGCGGACGAGCACGTCCTTGGCGTCTCCGGCGGGCACGGTGATCGCGAGGACGATGTCGCGCGACGCCGCCGGGTTCGTCACGGTGCAGGTCGTCGCGTAGTCCTTCTTCGCCGCGGTCGTGTCGAGGAGGAACGTCCCCGGGGCGGTGACCGCGAGCGCCGTCCCGCACTCGTCGTTGGCGGCCACCGAGCAGGGCTGCTCGTCGACGCGTCCGTCGCAGTTGTCGTCCTTGAAGTTGCCGCAGATCTCCGCGTGGAGGCTGCTCACCGTCGGATCGGTGTCGTCGCAGTCACGGTTCGGCACGCAGTGGTCGTCGGGGTCGCCGTCGCCGTCCGAGTCGCGCACGGTGCGCTCGCACGACCTCGTCGCCTCGACGCAGCGGTCGATCGTGCAGACGTTGCCGTCCTGGCAGGTGACGACCGGCCCGGCGACGCAGCCCTGGCGCAGGACGCATCGCTCCTGGCCGTTGCAGTACTCGGAGTCGGCGCACTGCGTGTCGTCCGGGGTGTTGCGGCAGCGCGAGAGGCTCGTGTCGCAGCGGTCGAAGGTGCAGGGGACGAGGTCGTCGCACTGCGAGTCGTCGGTGCACGGGCCGCCGAGCGTGGGGTCGAAATCGGGACCGGCGTCGCCCGCGCCGCCCTCCTCGACGTCGCTCCCGCCGTCGAACTGCACGACGAAGAAGTCCTTGCCGTCGCTCCCGCACCCGGTCGACGACGCGGAGGCGACGGCGAGGCCCGCGAGGGCGACGGCGCCGCCGCACACGAGCGAACGGAGGCTCGTGGAGCCGCTCTCCAGGCGCGCTCGCCCCACGCGCCTAGCGTCCTTCGCCCGACGTTTCTTCCGCCGGAGGCACGGGACGAGAGACGTCATGACGTGAGCCAGAGGCCTGGAGAGACGAGCTTCTCTCGTCGCCCTCGCCTTCGTGGGGGCGATGAGAGGGGGTGGCCGAGCTTCGGGCGGGCGCCACTAGAGCGCCTTCACCAGCGGGACCTCGTGCCCGTTGGGGCAGGTCGCCTTGAAGTTGCGCTCCGCCTCCTCGCGCGGAACGGAGACCTTCGCGCTGCACTCGGGGCAACGGACCTCGACGGTGTCCTCGTCGTCCTTGGGCATGGCGGGGATCCTAGCACCGCTCACGGCCCGTCCAAGGCCGCCGGTCGGCGCGGCGGCGCGCGGAGGTCGTCCGGATCGCGCGCACGTGATACGAGACGGATCGTTGAAGCGCCTGCTCCCGCTCCGAGCCGTCCTCGTCACCGGCAAGGGTGGCGTCGGGAAGACGACCGTCGCGGCGTCGCTCGCGCGCTTCGCCGCGCAGAGCGGCAAGCGGGTCCTCGTCACGGAGATCGCAGGCGAGGGCGCGACGTCGTCGGCGCTGGCCGACGCCCTCGGGATCGCGGGCGTCCAGGAGGAGCCGCACGAGATCGCGCCGAACCTCCGCGTCGCGGCGCTCGCGCCGGCGCTCGGCCACCAGCGCTTCCTGCGCGACGTCCTCCCGATGAAGCTCCTCGCCGACGCGGCGATGCGCGCGGGAGCGATCCGCCGCTTCCTCTCCGCGGCGCCGACCTTCCCGGAGATGGGCGTCCTGTATCGGCTGCTCGATCTCGTCCGCGCGAAGCGCAAGGACGGCGCCGACGAGCACGAGATGATCATCGTCGACCTCCCGGCGACCGGGCACGCGCTCGCGCTCGCGCAGATCCCCGCGTCGCTCCTCCGCGTGATCCCGACGGGGCCCATCGCCGCGGCCGTGCGCGAGGGCCTCGAGCTCCTCCGGGATCCCGCGCGCACCGGCGCGGTCGTCGTCACGCTGCCGGAGACGCTCCCCGTCAGCGAGGCGATCGAGCTCGTCCAGGGCATCGAGGAGCATCGGATCCCGCTGGCGCAGCTCTTCGTGAACCGCGTGCCCTTCGATCCGTTCAGCGACGAGGAGCGCGAGTTCGTCCGCTCCGTGCTCGACGCTCGGCCGCCGACCCTCGGCGAGCGCACGCTCGAGCGGATCGATCGCGCCCGCGTCGCTCTCGGCCGCGTCGCCGAGGCCGTGAGCGCGCCGATCGGCGTGCTCCAGGACGTCTGGCTCGACGGCCCGCGGCTCGCCGAGGAGATGGCCTCGCTCATGGCCGTGGAGGAGGGCGCGTGAGCTCGTCGCGACCGCCGGACGTCCGTCCGAGCCTGCCCGACCTCCAGCCGACGTTCCTCGAGCCGCTCATCCGCCACAAGCGGGTCATCGTGTGCTGCGGCGCGGGGGGCGTGGGGAAGACGACGACCGCCGCCGCGATCGGCGTGGCCAGCGCGGTGGCCGGCCGGAAGGCGCTCGTCCTCACGATCGATCCGGCGCGCCGGCTCGCCGAGGCGATGGGCATCCCCGAGGCCTCGCGCGCGCCGTCGCCGGTCCCGCGGGTGAAGCTCGCGACGATCGGCGTGCCCGTCAGCGGCGAGCTCGACGCGTGGATGTTGAGCCCCGAGGTCGTCTTCGAGACGATGGTGCGCCGCCTCGCCGGCGACGAGGCGCGGGTGCAGGCGATCCTCGCGAACCGCCTCTACCAGCACCTGTCGCGGATCGTCGCCGGGATGCAGGAGTACACCGCGGCGGAGGCCCTCTACACGCTCTCGACCGAAGGGAAATACGACCTCGTCGTGCTCGACACCCCGCCGTCGCGCAACGCGCTCGCCTTCCTCGAGGCGCCGCGCCGGCTCTCGATGTTCCTCGACGAGCGCGTGGTCGGGGTCTTCCTCCCCGATGACGCGACGGGGCAAAGGAGGGGGGCGATGGTCCGCGCGGCGGCCGATCTCGTGGAGCGCGTCTTCACGAAGGCCTTCGGTGAGGGCTTCTACAAGGACCTCTCCGACTTCCTCCGGGCCTTCTCGGGGATGTTCGGCGGCATGCGCGCCCACGCCGAGGCGGTGCGGGAGCTGCTCTCCTCCGATCGGTCCGCGTTCGTCCTCGTGACCAGCCCGGAGCCCGCGGCGCTCGCCGAGGCCGGATTTTTCCAGGACAAGATCACCGAGCTAGGCCTGCCCTTCGCGGGCTACGTGCTCAACCGGAGCTGGGCCTACACGCGTGGATTCGTGGGCCCGGAGGAGATCGCGCTGGACCCGGGGGCCGCCGAGCACGAGCGCGTCGCGCTGAAAAAGCTCTCCCAGCTGGCGGACGGCGAGCGCTGGCGCGCGCAGCGCGATCGCGATCTCCTCGCGCGGCTGAGGATGGAAGCGGCCCGCGGGGCGCCCCCGCGGTCCCACCCCGACGGGT
>JAHBWF010000164.1 GCA_019637105.1 Labilithrix sp. | reverse complement strand
GCGGACGCGGCTCGCGCGCGCGAGGGCCCCGCGCCGCTCACTCCGCCGCAGCGGCCTTCGGGAGCAACGGGAAACCGAGCGCCTCGCGCTGCGCGTAGTACGCCTCGGCGACGCCCTTCGCGATCCCGCGGACGCGGCCGATGAAGCGGGCGCGCTCGGTGACGCCGATCGCCCCGCGGGCGTCGAGGACGTTGAACTGATGCGCCGCCTTCACGACGAAGTCGTACGCGGGCAGGACGAGCTTCTTCTGCGGATCGTCCGAGAGCGTGAGCAGGCGCTTGGCCTCCTTCTCGTACTGGTCGAACGCGGCGAAGTGCGCGGGCACGTCGGCCTGCTCGAAGTTGTAGGTCGACCACTCCCACTCGGCGCGCTTCGCGATCTCGCCGTAGGAGATCCCGGGCGCGTAGGCCAGGTCGTAGACGGTGTCGACGTCCTGGAGGTACATCGCGATGCGCTCGAGCCCGTAGGTGAGCTCGCCGGAGACAGGCCGGCAGTCGATGCCGCCGACCTGCTGGAAGTAGGTGAACTGGCTGATCTCGAGGCCGTCGAGCCAGACCTGCCAGCCGAGGCCCCAGGCGCCGAGCGTCGGCGACTCCCAGTCGTCCTCGACGAAGCGGACGTCGTGCTCCTTCGGCTTGGTGCCGAGCGCGAGCAGCGACTCGAGGTACTGGTCCTGGATGTCGAGCGGCGAGGGCTTGAGGATGACCTGGTACTGGTGGAACTGCTGCAGGCGGTTCGGGTTGTCGCCGTAGCGGCCGTCCGTCGGGCGGCGCGACGGCTCGACGAACGCGACGTTCCACGGCTCGGGACCGATCGCGCGGAGGAAGGTCGCCGGGTTGTAGGTGCCCGCGCCGACCTCGGAGTTGTACGGCTGAACGATCACGCACCCGCGCTTCGCCCAGAACGCTTGAAGCGCGATGATCATCTCCTGGAAGTACATTCCCGTCGTCTCCTGTCCGCGCCGGGCGCGGGTCCCTCCTTCGATACCACGCCCCGGGCGCGGGCGAAGCCCGGTCGTGCCGTCGTGTTCGCTCGCGATCGGCCGCCGGCTTCCGGTAGGCTCGGACGAGATGAATCGAACGAGCGCATGGGTGGTCGCGGCGACCTTGGTGGCCGTGGCCGGGATGTTCGCCGTCGCCTGCGGCGAGGACACGCAGGCGACCGAGGATCCGGGCGGGGCCGACGCGGCGTCGCCGGGCAAAGACGGCGGCGGCGGCTCCTCGGACGACGACGACGACGCGAGCCGGGGCGGGCCGTCCGAAGAGGACGACGACGAGGCGGACGCCGGCGACTCGTGCGTCGGCGAGTACACCGCGCCGAACCTCCAGAACACCGGACCGTGCGGGACGACGCCGTTCGGCGAGCCCGCCGCCGCGTTCGGCCCCGTCGACACCACCGACCCCGACTACAAGGGGACGACGCTGGCCGACGGCGTCTACGACGCGATCAACGCGGAGCGCGGGAGCGCGCTCGCCGGCTCGTGGCGCGAGACCCTCGTCATCAAGGGCAACCGCTTCACGCGCGTGCGGCAGGTCGACACGGGCAGCGCGAGCGGTCCGGGCGCCGTCTCCTACCGCGCCGGGACGCTCGAGTACGGAGCGAACGGCGAGCCGCAGCAGATCCGCTTCACGTACGACTGCGCGCAGACCGGCGACAACGTCGTCGACGCGGGCGTCGACAACCTCCCGTCCGACGCGATCGTCGAGTCCGACTGCTCGGCGCGCTTCCGCTACGGCGCCTCCGGGATCCGCGTGACGCTGCGCCGCCGGTGAGGCGCGCTCGGCGCGAGCGCGAGCGTGAGCGCCGAGCTCGCGGCGCGGCGCGCTCGGGCCGGCGCGCGTTCGGGTCGCCTGGACGGCGAGATGAGCTATGAGAAGGCGGTGCGTCGCCTCGAGCTGCTCAGGCAGGTCCACGCGGACCTCGAATCGTGCACCGCGTGCCCGAAGATGATCGGCCCGGTGGTCCACGGGCCGCCGGTGCTCGGCCGCGTGATGCTCGTCGGCCAGGCGCCCGGGCCGCGCGAGGGGAGCATCGGCCGCCCCTTCGCGTGGACCGCCGGGCGGACGCTCTTTCGCTGGTTCGAGGAGTCCATGCAGGTGAACGAGGAGGAGCTCCGCCGGCACGTCTACATGGCGGCCGTCGCGCGGTGCTTCCCCGGCAAGGCGAAGGGCGGCGGCGATCGGAAGCCGGACGCGGAGGAGGTCGGCCGGTGCAAGTCGTTCCTCGCGCGCGAGGTCGCGATCCTCGAGCCGGAGCTCGTCCTCGCGGTCGGCTCGCTCGCGATCAACGAGGTCCTCGGCGCGCTCGCCGCGAAGAAGAAGCTCGACGCGCTCGTCGGCGGGGTGACGCGCGCGCGCTGGCACGATCGCGAGACGGACGTCATCGCGCTCCCGCACCCGAGCGGGGCGTCGCCGTGGCACAAGCTCGAGCCGGGAAAGACGCTGCTCGCGGGCGCGCTCGGCGAGGTGAAGCGCCACCCGGCGATGGGCGCCGTCCTCGCGGCGGTGCGTCGAGAGCGCGGCGCGGAGCGCGCCGCGTCGTGAAGGCGGTCGTGTCCTCGGTCCGCGCTCGCGCCGTGCAGGTCGCGGCGTCCGTCCTCGTGCTCGCGTCGTCCGGCGAGGCCGCGGCTGCGGAGCCGCCGATCTTCGGCCTCGCGATCGCGATCGCGCGCGACGAGAAGGGCGAGCGCGTCGTCGACGACGCGTGGGTAGAGCGGCAGATCGACGACGCGAACGGCTTCTTCGCGCCGCTCGGCACGCGCTTCCGCTGGACGATCGAGAAGGAGCTCGCCGAGCCGCACGGCGAGCTCCACGCGCGCGCCGACCGCGACGCGCTCACGCCGCTGACCGAGACGAACGTGATCGACGTGTTCGTCGTCCGCGCGCTCGAGGACGTCGACGAGCCGGGACGCTACCGGATGGGCGTGTGCTGGACCGGCCGCGGCGGAAAGCGCTTCATCGTCGTGGCCCGGACGGCGCGCCCCACGGTGCTCGCGCACGAGCTCGGTCACTTCTTCGGCAACCGGCAGCACAGCACCGTCGTGAACAACCTGATGAGCTACACGCGCGACGGCGGGACGGTGTTCCTCGACGCGCGCCAGATCGCGACGATCCAGCGCTCGACGCGGTCGTTCCTCGAGACCGGCCGGCTCGTCGACGTCGGTCCTCCCCGCCGCGTTCGCTGATCGGCGCGTCGGGGGCGTCGGTCCCGCAAATGACGGACATCCGGTCGATTTTCGTGATCCGTCGGGCGCCGGACGTTTTCGCGGAACCTTCTGCGCGCTCCGTCGTGTCACTGGGCGATGATGGCGTCGGCCATGAGCGCGGTCTTCCCGCAGGCACGGAGCGAGGCGTCCGCCCCGCTCGACGCCGCGCTCGTCGCCCGGTGCAGGGCGCAGGACGCCGCGGCGTACCGGGCGTTCGTCGTTCGCTACGAGCGCATGGTCTTCGCGCTCCTCTCGCGGATGCTCGATCGCGACGATCCCGACGTCGAGGACCTCGCGCAAGAGACGTTCGTGCGCGCGTTCCACGCCTTCCCGGGCTTCGATCCCGCGGGCGCCGCGAAGGTGTCCACCTGGCTGCTCACGATCGCGACGCGCCTCGCGCTCGACGCGCGCAAGCGTCGCCGGGTCGCGGTCGTCGAGCTCGACGACGGCGGCGACGTGACGACGGGGTCGACGCCGGAGATCTCGCTCGAGCGGCGCGAGCTCGGCCGCGCGATCGGCGACGCCGCGGCCCGGCTCCCGGACGAGCAGCGCGCGGCGTTCGTGCTCGCGGAGCTCCACGGCCTCGCGATCGCGGAGGTCGCGGAGGTGCTGAGCGTCCCCGAGGGCACGGCGAAGACGAGGCTCTTTCGCGCGCGCGAGAAGATGCGCGCGTCGCTCGCGAGCGAGTGGAGGCAACCGTGAAGGACGTCGAGGACGAGGCGGGCCCGCGGGCGCCCGCGGGACACGAGGGCGCCGGCGAGCCGCTCGGCGCGAGCGTCGACCTCGACGCCTGGGAGCCGCGCCTCCCGCCGGCCGACTTCGCGGAGCGCGTGCTCGCGCGGATCGCGAGGGACGACGCTGGCGTCGCCGATGCGCGTCCCGAGCCGGTCGCCGACCCCGCCGCGCCGCGCGCGCGGGAGGGCCGCGGGGCGCCGGAGGTCGCGTGCGCGTCGGGCCGCGCCGCGCGCGCCGGCATGGGCGGCGATCGGCGGCGGCGTCGCCGCGCTGGCCCTGGCGGCCGCGGTCCTCGTCAGGATCACGGCGCCTCCGGCGCGCGGAGAGGCGATCGCCCGAGAGCGCGTCGAAGTGGCGATCGGCTCGCGCGCGCTCGCGGTGCTCGAGCCGGGCGCGAGCGTGCGCTGGGACGGAGACGACGTCGTGCAGGGACGCGGCGACGTCTTCTACCGCGTCGAGCCGGGGTCGCAGTTCGTCGTGCACACGCCGGCGGGCGACGTGGCGGTCGAGGGGACGTGCTTCGCCGTCAAGGTGAGGCCGCTCGGCGAAGAGGAAGGTCGAGAAGAGGAAGGTCGAGAGGAAGCAGCCATGGTGAAGCGTGACGTGAAGGCAGGGGCGGTCGGGGCGGCGTTGTCGGCGCTGGCGTTCGTCGCGGTGTACGAGGGCAAGGTCCGGGTCTCGCACGCGAACGAGCGCGTCGAGCTCAGGGCGGGCGAGAGCGCGCAGGCGGGCCCGGGCGGCGTGAAGCTCACCGGAGCGACCGCCGACGGCGAGAAGGCGTTCGATCAGGACGTCGCGGCGTCCGCCTCCGCCGACGACGAGCCGTTCGGCGCGGCGAACCGGAACCTCGTGCGTCAGATCGGCGAGTACCGCGCGCGCCTCGAGGCGATCACGGCGCAGAAGACGGACCTCGAGGCGAAGCTGAAGCGGAGCGAGGAGAACCTCGCCGCCTCGCAGGACGGCGCGCCCTCGAGCCTGAAGCACGACTTCGATCTGTCGCCGGAGGACTGGAGGGAGCTCGCCAAGGACGGGACCATCAAGTACCAGCTCCCCTGCTTCAAGAAGCGGGGCGAGGCGTGGTCGCCGAGCCCCGAGAAGCTGAACGCGCTCGGCCTCGCGCCCGACGACGCGGAGGTGCTCAAGCGCGCCTACGAGCGCTCGAACGAGCGCGTCTGGAGCGCCCTGAAGCCGCTCTGCGCGGAGGCCATCGGCAGCGCGGACGTGGCGGAGAAGGTCGGGCCCGAGATCTGCGTTCACCTCGTGCTCGATCACGAGAGCGAGCGCGACGGATCCGCGACGAAGCAGGCGAAGAGGGAGGTCGGCGAGATCCGCGCGGGGCTCCGCCCGGCGCCGGGCCCGAGAGAGCCGGCGCACCCCGTCCTCAAGCTGTTCCTCGCGGCGACCGGCGAGATGAAGAGCTTCGAGGGGGAGCTCGCGCAGTCGTTCGGCCCGGAGGAGGCTCACCGCATCGTCTACTCCGACGAGCTGTGCATGGGATCGAGCACGTTCGGCGGCAGCCGACCCAAGAAGTGAGGCCGGGCGGAGCCGGCGACGATCGGATGACGTAGGCCGGCGATGATGGTCTATTGCCGCCGGCCGTGAGTCTCTCGACCGGGGGCACCAGTGGGCCCGAAGCCGCGCGCGCCGTCGCGCCTCGTCCGCCGGGCCCGGGGATCGCGCACGTGCCCGCGCTCGACGGGATCCGCGGCCTCGCGGTCCTCGCCGTCGTCGCGTTCCACGCGGACGCCGCGCTCGCGGGCGGCTACCTCGGGGTCGATCTCTTCTTCGTCCTGTCGGGGTACCTGATCACGAGCATCCTCCTCCGCGAGGTCGAGGCCTCCGGCCGCGTCGATCTCCGCGCGTTCTGGGCGCGCCGCGCGCGCCGTCTCCTCCCGGCGCTCCTCGTCTTGATGCCGGCGATCGCCGTCTACGCCCGCGTCTGGGCCGCGCCCGGCGAGCTGGCGGGCCTCCGCGCCGACGCGCTCGCGACGCTCGGGTACGTCGCGAACTGGCGCGCGATCTACGCCGGCAAGAGCTACTGGGAGATCTTCCAGGCGCCGTCGCCGCTCGAGCACACGTGGAGCCTCGCGATCGAGGAGCAGTTCTACGTCGCGTGGCCGCTCGTCGTGGCGCTCGTCCTCGTGCGCCTCGGCAGGACGCGGCGGACGCTCCTCGTCGTGAGCGCCGGGCTCGCGCTCGTCTCGGCCGCGCGGATGATCCTGCTCTGGGACCCCGAGCGCACGTCGCGCGTGTACATGGGGAGCGACACGCGCGCCGCGGCGATCCTCGCGGGGGTCGTGCTCGCGACGGTCCTCGCGCCGGGCACGAGGCTCCGGCCCGGCGCGGTCCGCGCGCTCGACGCCGCGGGGCTGCTCGCCGCCGCGGGCCTCGGCGTCGCCTGGGCGAAGCTCGACGGCGAGAGCCGCTTCCTCTACCACGGCGGCTTCTGGCTCACGGAGGTCGCCGCGCTCGCCCTGATCGCGTGCGCCGTCGTCCCGACCAGCCTCGTAGCGCGCGCGCTGTCGCTCCGTCCGCTCGTCTTCGTCGGGACGATCAGCTACGGCGTGTACCTCTGGCACTGGCCGGTCGACGTCGTGCTCACGCCCGAGCGCGTCCACGCACCTCCGCTCGCGCTCGCGGCGCTACGGATCGCGGTCACGTTCGCGATCGCGCTCGCCTCGTACCACGCGATCGAGCGGCCGATCCGCGCGCGCGGGGTGTTCTTCGGGCGGCCGATCGTCGTCGTGCCCGCGGCCTTCGGCGTCGCGCTAGCCGCCGTCCTCGCGGGGACGCGCGCGCGCCCGGCCCCGCCCGTCGCGTCGCTCGCGCCGGCCCCCGCGCCCTCGACCTCCGAGGCGAGGCGCTGGCCCGACTTCAACTCGGTCAAGAGCAGCGCCCTCCCGCCGGCGAGCGAGCTGCCGCCCGGCACGCTGCGCATCCTCACGATCGGCGACTCGGTCGCGCAGTACCTGGGGGAGGCGATGCGCTTCCAACAGGCGGCGGCGGGGGCGTTCGTCGCGCAGCGCGGCGTCGGCGCGTGCAGCATCCACGTGGCCGAGGTCCGCTACGTGAACGGGGAGCGCATCGAGGGGACGTGCTGCGCGGACGCCTGGCAGACCGACGTCGCGGAGCTCCGCCCCGACGTGACGCTGATCGTCCTCGGCGGCGCTTACCTCGGGCCGCGGACGTGCAAACGCGACTGGCGCAAGGCGTACCGCGAGCGCCTGACGTCCTTGCTCCACGCGATGGGCAGCGACGCCGGCCGCGTGATCCTCACGCTGGTCCCGTACCCGGGGCAGCGCTGGCGAACGGCCGACATGGTGCAGCGGGTGGACTGCTTCAACGAGGAGCTCACGCAGATCGCGGAGATCGAGCATCTTTCGACGCTCGATCTCAAGACGCACGTCTGCCCGACGACCGACTGCGACCTCCTCAGCAACGGCGCGGCGATCCGGCCCGACGGTCTCCACTTCGACGGTCCGGGGGCGGTCGAGACCGCCCGGTGGACGCTCGCCGAGGTGCGTCGGATCGCGCTCGGTCCAGGACACCGCGATTGAGCGCCGAGACACGGCGCCGCGAGGCACGTCGCCCGAGAGCTGCTAGACTCGACGTGGGAGCGGGGTCATCTCATGAAGAGAGCTTGGTTGGCGTGCGTCGCAGCGGCGGCTTGCTTCGGGATCGTCGGCGCTTGTTCGGGGTCGTCGGAGACGAACATCCCCGCGTTCTCGTCGTCGAGCGGCTCCAGCGGCGACTCGTCGAGCGGCTCCTCCGGGAGCAGCGGCTCGTCGGGCTCGAGCGGCGCGACGTGTCCACCGTGCGGGCCGGCGCCCGGCCCGGAGTGCACGAAGGGCACGCCGCCGTGCTTCTGCGACTGGGTGTGTCCGGACGCCGGTCCGATCGACGCCGGACCCACCGACGCCGGCGGCGACGCGCAGGCGGACGCCGGCGTCGACTGCGAGTGGTCCAAGGACGGCGACACCTGCGGGCCGGGCACGTACTGCGAAGCGAAGGACTGCAAGAAGGGCACGTGCGTCCCGATCGGCGCGACCGAGACGACGGAGCGGAAGCCGGTCTGCGGCTGCGACGGCGTCACCTACTGGAACGACTCCGTCGCCGCGAAGCGCGGGATGAGCATCGCCGCGACCGTCGAGTGCAAAGACGACGACAGCGTCGACTGCAACGAGGCCGCCCCGTGCCCCGCCGGCGCGAGCTGCAACCGGCGCGTCGGGACGGGCGCGGGCTGCGCGCTCGAGTCGGAGGGCGTCTGCTGGGCGCTGCCCGCGGCGTGCCCGCCGATCGCGGCCAACTCGCGGGCGCGCTCGTGCGCCTCGCCCAAGTGCTCCGACGAGTGCGCGCTGATCAAGGCCGAGGCGCCGTGGTTCGTCGCGGTCACCTGCTCGCGCTGAGCCGCGCACCCTCGCGCCGAGCCACGCACCGGCGCTCCGCGCCGCGGCCAGCTACTTCATCACGAGCTTCATCACGAGCGCCGCGAGGACGGCGCCCACGACGAGGAACGCCACGGCGACGCCGACGAGGAGCGCGACCGACGGCTGCTTGCTCCGGCCGCTCACGAGGCGGGGCAAGGGCGACGAGTGCGGAGGCGCGGTGTGTTGCGTCGGCGCCGGCTGCGCGCCGGCGACGCCCGCGGGGGCGCCGGGCGCCGAGCCCGTCATCGGGCGCATCGCCTGGCCGTTCTGGTACGGCGGCACCTGCGGGAGCCCGTTCAGCACCGCGCCGAGCGCGTGCGCGAACTCGCCGCCCGACGCGTAGCGGTCTTCGGCCTTCTTCGCGAGCGCCTTCTCGAGGACCGACCAGAGCAGCGGCGGGAACGTCTTGCCCGGGACGCGCTCGTTGATCGGCTTCGGCTTCGCGGTGACGTGGAGCTGGATGTACTCCATCGGGTTCTTCGCCTCGAAGGGCAGCTTCCCGGTGAGCACCTCGTAGAGGATGATCGCGAGCGAGTAGATGTCGCTCGCGGGCGTGAGCGGCTTGCCCTGCGCCTGCTCGGGGGACATGAACTCCGGCGTCCCGAAGACCATGCCCTCCTGCGTGAGGATGATCGAGCCGGGCCGCATCTCGCGCTCGGTGACCTTCGCGAGGCCGAAGTCGAGGACCTTCGCGTAGTCCTTCATCCCGCCTTGCTGGCTGAGGAAGATGTTCTCCGGCTTCAGGTCGCGGTGGATGATGCCGGCGCGGTGCGCCTCCTCGAGCGCGTTGCTCGCCTGGATCAAGATCGGCAGACCACGCTCGAGCGACATCGGGCCCTCGGCGCGGACCGTCTGGTTCAGGTTCTTGCCGTCGAGGTACTCCATGACGATGTAGAGCGAGCCGTCCTCGAGCTCGCCGTACAGCAGGACCTTCACCGTGTTCGGGTGGGTGAGGTGGCTCATCGCGCGCGCTTCGCGGCGGAAGCGCGAGACGAGGTCCTTGCGGTTCGCGAGCTTCGGATGGAGGATCTTGACCGCCACCATCCGGTTCATCGCCGGCTGCAGCGCCTTGTAGACGGACCCCATCCCGCCCGAGCCGATCTTCTGCAGGATCTGGAACTGCCCGTTCAGGATGTCCCGGCCAATGAACGGATCCTGCGGACGCGCCATCGCGGGTACCGTGATATCACGAAGGACGGCCTCAGGTCTTTCGGCCGCGCGAGCATGACGTTTCCGCTCCTCACGTCGAAGGTCCTCTCGAAGGCGGGGTTTCCCCACGGCTTCACGACGCGCCTGGGCGGGGTGAGCCCGCCGCCGTTCGACACGCTCGACTTCGCCGTCCTGCGCGACCCCGCGCTCCTCCGGGAAAATCAGGCGCGGCTCGCGGCGGCCGTGGGGTTCGCCCCGGGCGTCCTCCACCAGGCGATGCAGGTCCACGGGGCTCGCCTTCTGGTCGCCGGCGGCGATCCCGCCGCCACGCTCGCGCTCGAGGCGGACGCCCTCGCGGCCGAGCCAGGCACCGGGCACGCCGTCGCCGTGCGGGTGGCCGACTGTGTCCCGGTGCTCCTGGCCGATCCGGCGACCGGGCGCGTCGCGGCGGCCCACGCCGGCTGGCGTGGGGTCGAGGCGGGCGTCGTCGGCGCGAGCGCGCGGCATCTCCTCGGCGCGTCCGGCGCGGGCCCGGCCTCCGGGCTGGTGGCGGCGATCGGCCCGAGCATCGGCCCGTGCTGCTTCGAGGTCGGCGGCGACGTGGCGGACCGGATCGTGCGCGCGTCGAGCCCGAGCGCGCTGGACCGCCGCGTGGGGGAGAAGGCCTTCGTCGATCTCCGCGCCGCCGTGCGCGCGCAGCTCGTCGAGCTCGGCCTCGCCGACGACGCCGTCGACGACGTCCCGAGCCGTGGCCGGAGCGGCTGCACCCGTTGCGACCGCGAGCGCTACTACTCGTACCGCCGCGACGGCGACGCGAGCGGGCGCCTGCTCGGCGTCATCGTCGCGCGCTGAGCCGCCGATCCGCCGCGCTCAGTCGGGCAACGCGGCCGGATCCGCGAGCAGCGCACCTGTGAAGCGCGCGCGGAGGTAGAAGCCGCGCGGGACGGTGGCGATGGCCTCGCCGTCCGAGCCCCAGGCGAGCGCGCGCGCGCTGCCGTCGCGCGCCTTCGGGCGGACCTGGAGCCAGCGCCCGCGGTGGGCCGTGAGCTCCTCGACGCGCCCGACGCCGATGAGGCCGACGACGTCGTCGAAGTCGCCGCGCAGGACGCCGTCCTGTTCGTCCGTCGGGCTCCACAGGAGCGGCGCGCCGACGACGCGCTCCTGCCACGCGAGCCCGTGCTCGCCGACGAGCGGGACGAAGAGCACGCGCGCGAGCTTCGCGCGCACCCACGACGTGTCCCACTCCTGGAGCTCCGCGTCGGCGAGCGAGAGCGTGCAGACGTAGGTCGACTCGAGCGGCGCGCCGTCGGCCGTGACCGGGATCGTCTTCAGCTCCACGCCGAGCTCGGGGAAGTCGAGCACCTGCGCCGAGCCCCCCGAAGCCCCGAGCGCGCGCTCGAGCGTCTCGCCCGCGGACCCCTTCGTGCGCACCGGATCGGCCGACGCCGTGAGGCCGAGGTCGCGGAGCACGTCCTTGAGCGCCGTCCCGGAGAGGCCGCGCGCGCGCTCGAGGAGCTCGTCGATCGACTCGGGCGGCGGTCGGAGACGGGGCGGCGCCATCGCGCGATCGCTTGCCAGGCCTTTCGCTGCGCGGCAAGCGTCGGACGGCGGCGCGAGCGGCGCGAGCGCCCGGCTCCGACGAGCCGCGCGCCGGCGGCGCGGCTCGCGTACGATGCGCCGCATGCCGGAGCACGATCGCGCGAGGGGGCTCGGCGCTCGTCGCGTGATCCAGGCCGACGCCCTCGCGTGGATGTCCGACAACGCGGCCGAGGCCGACGCGAGCGTCGTCACCTCGCTGCCCGACGTGAGCGAGCTCCCGCTCGACTTCGCGAGCTGGCGGGCGTGGTTCGTCGCCGCGGCGGCCCGCGTGATCCGCTGGACGCCTCCGGCGGGCGTCGCGATCTTCTACCAGAGCGACGTCCGGCACCTCGGCGCGTGGGTCGACAAGGGCTACCTCGTGATGCGCGCCGCCGAGGACGAGGGCGCGACGCTGCTCTGGCACAAGGTCGTCTGCCGCCAGCCGCCGGGGACGATCGCGCTCGGGCGGCCGAGCTGGTCGCACATGATCTGCGTCGCGCGCGCGCCGCGCGGTCCGATGCGGCGCCCGGGGCCCGACGTGCTCGCCGACGCGGGCTTCGCCCCGTGGAGCCGGGCGATGGGCGTCGAGGCGTGCCGCGTCGCGTGTCGCTTCCTCCGCGACGAGACGACGACGCGCACCGTCGTCGATCCGTTCTGCGGGCGCGGCACCGTGCTGGCGGTCGCGAACGCCATGGGCCTCGACGCCCTCGGCGTCGACATCAGCGCCAAGCGCTGCCGCGCCGCGCGCTCGCTCGTCCTCGACGCCTCGTGAGCCGCGGCGCGCGCCGCGCGCTCGCTCGTCCTCGACGCCTCGTGAGCCGCGGCGCGCGCCGCGTTCACTCGCCCTCGTCGCGCGCGGCGTGCACCTCGCGCCAGCGCGCGGCGTACCGCGACGCGAAGGCCGCGAGCGGCTCCGCGCCGGCGCCGCGCCACTCGGCCGCGAGCCACGCGAGCATCGGGAGCTCGACCGCCTCCGCGGAGCGGCGGTACACCGAGCGATGCGCCGGCTCCCAGCCGGTCACCACCGCGGCCACCGCGTGGAGGACGGCGAGCGTCCACGCGCGCTCGCCGTCCCGCGCGCCGAGCTCGAGCGCGAGCGCGTCGAAGAGCGGCCCGGCGCGCCCGCGCTCGTCGCCGGCCAGCCCGACGAGCGCGTGCACGAGCAGGCAATCGAGCACGCGCGCGTGATCGACGCGCGCGTACGGGCGGCGCGCGACGGACGGGGCGCGCGCGAAGCAGCGGCCTCGCGTCGCGAGCGCGATCGGCGCGAGCGCGGCGGTCCCGACGGGCGGCGCCTCCGAGACGACGGCGATCGCCACCGGCTCCTCGGGCCACGCGACGCCGAGATCGCTCGCGGCGCGCAGGAAGAGCGCGTCCGCGACGGGGCCGAGCTCACCGAGCACGCCGCGCGTCGCCTCGAGGCCGATCCACGCCGCCGTCGCGCGCTCGAGCCACGTCCGGGCGACGAAGGGCGGCAGCGCGCGATCGTAGGCGCTCCCGAACCCTTCCCCGGCGACGGCCGCGCTCGCGCAGCGATCGTCGGAGCAGACCGACAGGGCGCGCGTGGTCCGACGGAGGACGGCGTCGTCGTCGTCGTCCCGGAGCGAGCGCGCGTAGGCTCGGCGCGCCGGCTCCAGCGCGGGCCCGAGGTCTTCGCCCGTGCGGGCCGCGGCGGCGAGCCACGCGTGGAGCTCGACGTACGCGGTGGCCCGGAGCGAGACGCGGCCGTCGGTGACCGAGAGCGCGCGCGCGGGAGGGTCCCTCGGCGGCGGGCGGGCCGGCCGCGCGGCGCACGACGCACCGCAGAAAGCGGCGATCGCGGACGCGACGAGGGTGGTCGTGCTTGCGCGAATGCCGTGCCGCATCGTATGCCCGTCCACCATGATGCACGGCGCCCTCGAGGACATCACCAAGACAGTCGGCAACACGCCCATCGTTCGGCTCAACAAGGTGACGAAGGGTCTGCCGCCGGGCGTCGAGATCTACGTCAAGTGCGAGTACCTGAACCCCGGCGGCAGCCACAAGGATCGGCTCGCGTGGAACCTCCTCCGCCGGGCGGAGGAGGCCGGGCTCCAGCCCGGCGGCACGATCGTCGAGGCCACGAGCGGCAACACGGGCGCGTCGCTCGCGCTCCTCGCGGCCATCCGCGGCTACAAGTGCGTCTTCGTGATGCCCGACAAGATGAGCCAGGAGAAGGTCACGAACCTCCGCGCCTTCGGCGCCAAGGTCGTGATGTGCCCCACGGCCGTCGACGCGGACGATCCGCGCAGCTACTACAAGGTCTCGCGTCGCATCGCCGACGAGACGCCGAACTCGTTCTACGCGAACCAGTACCACAACCCGGCCAACCCGGAGGCGCACTACCTCTGGACCGGCCCGGAGATCTGGAAGCAGACGAAGGGGGACTTCGACGCGTTCGTCGCGGGCCTGGGCACCGGCGGCACCGTCAGCGGCACCGGCAAGTTCCTGAAGGAGAAGAAGCCGGAGATCCAGATCGTCGGCGTCGATCCGGTGGGCTCGCTCTACTACGACTTCGTCAAGACCGGTCGGATCACCAAGCCGTTCTCGTACAAGGTCGAGGGCATCGGCGAGGACTTCTTCCCGACGACGATGAACCTCAAGATCCTCGACGACATCGTCCGCGTCGACGACAAGGAGTGCTTCTTGATGACGCGCGCGATGACGCGCGAGGAGGGGCTCTTCGTCGGCGGCTCCGGCGGCGCCGCGGTCGCGGGGGCGATCAAATGGGCGAAGACCGCCGGGCCGCGGCTGCTCGCCGCGAAGAAGGGGCAGGGCTCCGTCAAGATCCTCGTCTTCCTCTGCGATGGCGGTCAGAAGTACGTCTCGAAGATCTTCAACGACGACTGGATGCGCGAGAACGGCTTCCTCGACGACGAGCCGGGGATCGGGACCGTCGCCGACATCCTGCACCTCCGCAACAAGCGGAAGATCGTCACGACGACGTCGACCGCGAAGGTCAAGGACGTCATCGCCACGCTGAAGCAGCTCGGCATCAGCCAGCTCCCCGTGGTCGACAAGGGCAAGCTGAAGGGCATCATCAGCGAGGTCGACCTCCTCCGCCACATGGTCTCCGGGCCCAAGACGGCGGGCTCGTCGATCGCCGCGCTCCTCGAGAGCGACTACGCGACGGTGACGCCGGACACGAAGATCGAGCTGCTCCAGGGCGTGCTCGCGGACGCGCGCGCGGCGATCGTCACCGAGGGCGACGCCGTGGTCGGCATCGTGACCAAGATCGACCTCATCGACTACCTCGCGAAGAAGAGCGCCGAGGTCCCGGTCGTGAAGCCGAAGGTCTCGAAGAAGAAGCCGGTCAAGAAGGCGAACGGCGCGCGCGAGCGCCGGGCCTGATCCCGCGCTCGCCGCGGCGCGTTGACGCCGCGCTGAGTCGGGCGGGCCTCACCTCCGCCGGCGTCCCAGCGCCATCTCCGTGCGCATTCTCGCTGCGACCCGCCGCTCGAGCGGGTAAATACTTCGTGCTGTCCGTATACCGAGGCACCACGAACCGGAGTCGCTGATGCTGCTTTCGCCGAAGATCCACGTCGGGCTCGTTGTCGTCGGCGCCGTCGCCGCGCTCGTCATCGCGTGCGGCTCGGACTCGGGGAGCGAGTTCGGCGGGGGCGAGGTCGACGCGGGCTCGTCCGGCGTCGGCCCCGACGGCAGCTTCGGCTCGTCCGGCGGCGATACGGAGGACGAGGACCTCTACGCGAACGATCCGCCGCCCAAGTGGTGCGGTCCCGGCGACGATCCGGCGCCTCCTCCTCCGGGCGGCACGGAGCAGTGCCCGGACGACAAGAACAAGCCCGGGTGCGGCTGCACGACCCTCGGCGAGAAGGCCGCGTGCTGGACGGGGCTCCGCAAGCACAGGAACCTCGGCATCTGCAAGGACGGCGAGACGACGTGTCAGCAGAAGAACGAGAACTCCCTCGTCTGGGGCCCGTGTGAGGGCCAGGTGCTCCCGGCCCCGGGCGCCACGAAGGGCAAGGAGGCGTGCGGCTGCTTCTCCGCGGGGCAGTGGAAGATCGCGAACCTCTCCCCGTGCACGATGTCGTTCACCGACGGCAGCGGGACCAAGGTGAACGCCGTCTCGACCATCGTCGACGGCGACACGGTGCGGTGCCCCGACCAGAACCCGCCGACCGCGGCGCCCGCGCAGCCGTGGTCGACGAACACGCTCAACGTCGACTGCGCCGGGCACTTCAAGCTGTGCCTGCGTATCCGGCAGGGGGTGTTCGAGAGCCCGAGCGCGAACGACTGCGTCCTCGCCGAGGTCTGCGCCGAGAGCGACTACAAGACGGCGAACGTCGAGCAGGCCTGGCCGGATCTGCCCGGGTGGCTCGGCAAGGACCAGGCGTGCGCGAAGAAGTGGAACGACGTCCCGGACGACAAGAGCGCCGGCTACGCGGAGATGATCGTCAAGGGGCAGTCCGTGCGCTGCGACGCGATCGACGACGGCAAGGGCGGCGACCTCGTGTTCAACCGGACGAAGTACTGCCCGCGCTCGTGCAACGAGGCGGCGAACGCCAACCTGCCCGAGTGCGTGAGCTGCCAGCAGAGCGGGCAGGGGCAGTTCTAGAACGAGCCGTCCCCGCGCCCGGGCGCGCGCGGGGCCCGCCGGATCAGCCGGGGCGCTCTTGCTTGATGATGATGTTGTAGACGCCCTTGCCCGTGGCGATGGTGTCCGACTCGGCGGAGGGCTGGAACAGACGCACGTCGGCGACGCCGACGCGGTTGCCGATGCGGACGACGCGCGCCTCGGCGACGACGAGCTCGAGCTTCGCGGGGCGGAGGTAGTCGACGCGGAGATCGATGGTCGAGACGCGCGCGCGCGCGTCCTCGATGCCGGTCCACACCGCGGCGCCGCCGGCGGCGTCCGCGAGCGCCGAGAGTACGCCGCCGTGGAGCGCGGGCCGCAGCGGATCGCCGACGAGCTCGTCGCGGAACGGGACCTCGAGGCGCGCGAACCCGATCTCCGCCGCCGCCAACCTCATGCCGAGGTAGCGGTTGAAGGGGATCTGCTCCTCCATGACTTGCTTCAGGGCTTCGGGCGTCATCGTGGGATCGCGGCTCGGGGAGTCGTTTCGACGGGGGGCCGAGTCGTTCAGCTCGGCGAGAGGTACTGCATCTCGACCCAGTGCTGCTGGCCGTCCGGGAAGACGACGAGGCACTGCGAGCCGCTCACCTGGCTCACCGTCGCGGGGTAGCGCTGCCCGTTCGACCACGTGACCTGCACGCGCGATCCGGGCGTGTAGCTGAAGGGGTACGGGTACCCGGCGGGCGGCGCCGCGGCGCCGCTCCAGCCCCATCCGCCCGGCGCCGCGGGTTGGGGGCCTTGCGCGTAGGGCGCCGCCGGCTGCGGATACGCCGCGTTGTACGCGGCGCCTTGCGGCGCCGCCGGCTGCCCGATCGCGGGCGCGTGGACCGCGCTCGGCGGCTGGACGGCGCCCGGCTGCGCGACGCTGGGAGGCTGGACGGCGCCCGGCTGCGCGGCGCCCGGATGTACGGCGCTCG
>JAHBWF010000163.1 GCA_019637105.1 Labilithrix sp. | reverse complement strand
TGCCGAACCCGACCGACTCGATCGCCGCCGCGATCGACGGCGGCTAAATGGCCGAGGGCCCCGGCGCGATCGGCCGACGTCTCCGCGCGGCGGCGCCCCGGTCGCCGCGACGCGCGCTCGTGTGCCGGCACGCGTGCCAGCGCGAGCGCGACCGCGCGGCGGCCGTGTGTTCGGCGCGAGCGTGTCCGCGCGTGCGCCCGCGGCGGCCGCGAGGCGGCCGCGAGGCGCCCGCTCAGGCGCGCTGACGCGCGCGGAACATCCGATCGACGTGGCGCAGCACCTCGTCGCGGTGCTTGACGATCTGCACCTCGTGCTGGAACACCGCCTCGATCGTCCGCAGCGGGTTGATGATGTACGTCACCCGCCGCGGGCGACCGATGAGCGGCCAGAGCACGCCGTAGGCCGTCGAGATCTTCTTGTCGTAGTCGCCGATCATCGGGAACGGCGCGCGGAGCGACTCGGCGAACCGGCACTGCGTGTCCTGGTCGTCCGTGCTGACGCCGACGATGGCGGCGCCGGCGATCGCGAGCTCGGCGTAGTTGTCGCGAAAGCGGCGCGTCTCCTTCGTGCAGCCGGGCGTGAACGCCTTCGGGAAGAAGTAGACGACGGTGCAGAGCTTCGTCGACTGCTCGGCGAGGCGGAAACGCTTGCCGTCGTTCGCGATCGCGTCGATGTCGGGTGCTGTGTCGCCCGGCTTCAGCACGTGTTCCGGGACAGTCTACCGCGCTTTCCCGGAGTTGCGACGTCGCTTCGAGCGCGGGCCTCCCCGGAGCGTCACTTCAGGCAGCAGAGCGCTCCCGTCCAGTATTTGCCCACGCCGTAGCAGCTCGACGACGTCCCCGGAACGCATTGGACGGCGGCGTCGACGCAGCACTTGCCGCCGGTCCACTTCATGTCGACCCCGTAACAAGAGGACGACGTCCCGTCGACGCACGTCGGGTTGCCGGCGACGCAGCACCGCGCGCCGGTCCACTGGACGCCCGAGCCGTAGCAGGAGGACGACGTGCCCTCGACGCAGGTCACCGGCCCGTCGACGCAGCACTTCGACCCGGTCCAGTCCATCTTGCTGCCGTAACAAGACGAGGACGTCCCGTCGACGCACACCTTGCCCGAGCCGCCGGAGCTCGAGCCGCCCGAGCTCGAGCCACCCGAGCTCGAGCCGCCGGAGCTCGAGCCGCCCGAGCTCGAGCCGTCCGCGCCGCTCGAGTCGTCCTCGCCGCAGAACGCCTTTCGGGCGCGACCGCACGCGACCTCGGCTCCGCCGCAGATGCCGTCGACGCAGGCCGCGGCGAGGTACGAGCTCCCGCTCGAGCAGTCGCAGCACGTCGGCTTGCAGTCGGCGTACGTCGAGCAGCTCGCGCCGGGCTGCCCGTCGCCCACGAGCTTCTCCGGGTTCGAGGGGCAGCCGCCGTTGAGCTGCTCGGCGCTCGACGAGACGTTCGAGCTCGAGCTCGAGCCCGACCCGCTCGAGCTGCTCGCGGCGCCCGGATCGTTCGGGCTCGATCCGCTCTCGGGGATCGTCGTGCTCCCGCCGCTGCACGCGACGAGCAACAGAGCGCCGAGCGCCGAGGCGATGCCGGTCGAAGAGAGGACGCCGGTCGAAGTCGAAGACGAGAGAGAAGACAGCCAACGCGAACGAATCGTCATGTCACGCTCCGGGAGAAGGACGCGGCGCCCATCGCAAGGCACGTACCGACCGAGGACGCATCTCCTTTCGCGTAGTTGTGCGGGGCACGCCTCGGCGCGCGGCGCTCGTTGCGCCATCGTGGCGCTCGCCGCGCGTCGGCGCTGGCGCTACCGGCGCGCCGGCGCCCGGCGTTCGCGAAGGCGCGGGGAGCCTCCACCGCCGCGCGCGCGGCCCGGGTGGCGACGGGACGGGCGCGCTCGAGCTCGTCGAGCACGACGGCGAGGACGACCTCGCCTTCGACGAGCGGCCGTCTTCGACGAGCGCCCGTTCGTCGTCGGTGTCGGATCACGCCCACGCCGACCTCATGCCGGATCGCGCCCACGTCGACCTCGGCGCGGTCGACGCGCGCGCGGCGAGCGCCGCCGGGGCCGCCATGAAGTAGCTGCGCGAGCCCGCGATTGGCGGTATCAAGGGGGGGATGGTCGCGCCGCGGAGCGCTGTCGTGCACGGCAGCAGGACGGACAGCAGCGCCGGCCCCGTCGCCGGCCGCGACCTCTTGGCTCTCCGAGCGCGCCCGCCCGGGACGACGGGCTGTGTTTGGTGTGAGGTTCGGCGCCCGTGAGCCGCTCCACGTCGAAGAAGGGCGCGAAGAAGGCGACGACGCGGGGCGAGGACGACGCGGCGCCCGGCGCCGCGGGCGAGGCCTCGCCGGCGGAGAGCGCGGGCGGGGCCGCCGCGGCGAGCTCCGTCGAGGGGACCCCGTCCTCGCCGACGCCGCGCGCGGGCGACACACCGTACCGCGACGCTTTGCCGGGCAAGCGCGCGCACGTCAAGGCGACGACGATCTGGCAGCGAGCGACGTACCGCTGGACGGCGATCACCGTCGTGATGGCCGCGCTGCTGATCCTCTACACCTACCACCCGTACTACCGGAACCAGCAGTTTACGCCGTTCAAGACGATCTACCCGCCGGCGTTCGTCCTCTGGCTCGTCTTCGGCCTCTTCTACGTCAAGGCGACGCTCGAGAAGTTCTCGGAGCGGCGCTTCACGATGCGCGACAGCGGGCTGCACCTCGTGGCGCTCGGGAAGGCCGCGTTCGAGGACGTCCTGTCCCGCGCGCAGTGGTACGCCGTCGCGCTGTTCGCCGGCGGCGCGGCCGCGCTGGGCGCCGGGCGCGCCCTGACCGCGAAGACCAGCGCGTTCCACAGCGGCTACGCGAGCGCCGGGATCTACGCGTGCGGCTTCATCGCGCTGCTCTTCGTCGTGCGGTGCCTCCGGCCGAAGCGGATCTGGCGCCTCGTCCGGAACCGGCGCGTCCGGACGACGCTCCTCGCGATCTGCGTGAAGGCGTTCTTCACGCCGCTGATGACCGGCTTCGTCGTCAATCACCTCAACGGGATCTCGCGCGCGTGGCTGAAGCACAAGGACCTGCCGCCGATGGACTTCAAGGTCCCGACCGACGGCGGGATCGGCGCCGCGGTGTCGATGTGGTGGAGCCACGTCGGCGTTCGGATCGGCGACCTCGTCCCGTCGCTGCAGGACCTCGCCGGCTTCGTGCAGCCGTGGACCTGGACGCGCGCGGACGTGAGCTGGGGGCTCGGCGTCTCGTACGACGTCATCTTCGCGATCGACTGCGGCTGGGCGCTCTTCGGCTACGCGTCGGAGAGCCGCTGGCTCGGCAACAAGACACGCAGCGTGGAGCCCACCGCGTTCGGGTGGCTCGTGTGCCTCGCGTGCTACCCGCCGTTCAACAACGTGCTCGGGACGTACCTCCCGCTCGAGAACGGCCCGCAGCTCATCACCAGCGAGGTCGGCCGCCTCGCGCTCCGCGGCGCCGTCGTCTTCCTCTTCGCGATCTACGCCGCCGCGACGGTCTCGTTCGGGTTCAAGTTCTCGAACCTCACGAACCGCGGGATCGTCTCGCGCGGCCCGTACCGCTTCGTGCGCCACCCCGCGTACCTGTGCAAGTGCGCCGCCTGGTGGCTCGAGCACGTCCCCACGATGACGCTGACGAAGGCCTTCTTCTTGACGCTCCTCTGCGGCGTCTACGCGCTCCGGGCGTGGACGGAGGAGCGCCACCTCGGCGCGGACCCGGAGTACCGCGAATACAAGAAGAAGACGCCCTGGGTGCTCTTCCCCGGCGTCTACTGACGACGCGCGCGCGGCCGG
The DNA here is from genome assembly GCA_019637105.1 of Labilithrix sp. Lineage (GTDB taxonomy): Bacteria > Myxococcota_A > Polyangia > Polyangiales > Polyangiaceae > Labilithrix. The sequence goes on along the minus strand of JAHBWF010000163.1, from coordinate 12,882 downwards.
GCGACCCCGCGCCCGCGCGGCTCACGGCTCAGATCCGAGGCGGGCTCTCGTTGAGGAGGAGCCAGAAGAGCCCGAGCGTCTTCGTCGCCTCCGCGAACTGCCCGAAGTCGACCGGCTTGCGGACGTACGCGTTCGCTCCCAGGTCGTAGCTCCGGATGACGTCCTCGTCTTCGCGGGAGGACGTCAGGACGACGACGGGGAGGCGCCGCGTCCGCTCGTCCCCGCGGATCCGCCGCAGGACCTCGAGCCCGCCGATCTTCGGCAGGTTCAGGTCGAGCAGCGTGACGGTCGGCGTGATCGTGGTGTCGCGCCCCGCGTAGGCGCCCGTCCCGAAGAGGTAGTCGAGCGCCTCCTCGCCGTCGCGCGCGACGATGACCTCGTTCGCGATCTGGGACTTGCGCAGCGCGCGCACCGTGAGCTTCTCGTCACTCTCGTTGTCCTCCACCAGCAGGATCTGCTTCATGATCGGCTCTCTGTCGATTGGGGGAACGAGACGAAGAAGGTCGCTCCCTCGTTTACACGTCCTTCGGCCCAGATTCGACCGCCGTGGCGTTCGACGATACGTCGCGAGGTCGCGAGCCCGATCCCGGTCCCGGGGAACTCGCGGACCGTGTGGAGGCGCTGGAACGGCGCGAAGAGCTTGTCGGCGTGGGCCATGTTGAACCCGGCCCCGTTGTCGCGGACGAAGAAGGTGGCGCCGCCGTCCTCCGTGGCGCCGAGCTCGATCCGCGCGCCCTCGCGCTTGCTGGTGAACTTCCACGCGTTCCCGACGAGGTTCTCCAGGAGCGTCCGCGCGAGCGCGGTGTCGAGCTGCGCGAACAGGCCCTCTTGCACGACGACCTCCACGCGGCGCTTCGGGTCGAGCCGCGCCAGGCGCGCCGCCGCCGCGCGCGCGATCGCCGAGAGATCGGTCGCCTCGGGTCGCAGCTCGCTCCGCGTCACGCGCGCGAGCAAGAGGAGCGCGTCGATGAGCTCCGCCATCCGGAGCGAGTTCGACTGGATCTCGCGCAGCGCGTCGAGCCCCTCGGCGTCGAGCTTGTCCCCGTGCTCGTCGTCGAGGATCTGCGCGAACCCGCTGATCGCCCGGAGCGGCGTCCGGAGGTCGTGCGCCACCGAGTAGCTGAACGCCTCGAGCTCGCGGTTCGCGAGCCGGAGCGCGACCTCGATCCGCTTGCGCTCCGTGATGTCGCGGATCGATCCCGACACGAGCGTCCCCTCGTCCGTCAAGAGCGGGCTCAGGCTGATCTCGATGGGGAACTCTTGCCCGTCCTTCCGGCGGCCGTAGAGCTCGAGGCCCGAGCCCATCGCGCGGACCTTCGGATCGGCGAAGTAGCCCTCCTGGTGCAGGCTGTGATTCGCGCGGAAGCGCTCGGGGACCAGCACGTCGACCGTTCGACCGAGCAGCTCCTCGCGGGAGAAGCCGAAGAGCTCCTCCGTCCGGGCGTTGATGAGGACGATCGTGCCGCTCCGGTCGACGATGACCACGGCGTCCGGCGCCGCCTCCAACAGGCCGCGGAACTTCTCCTCCGCGCGCTTGCGCTCGGTGATGTCTCGAATGGCGCTCGAGACGATCTGCCCGTCCTCCGTCTCCAAGGGGCTCAAGCTGATCTCGATGGGGAACTCCGTGCCGTCCTTGCGGAGGCCGTGCAGCTCCAGGCCGGAGCCCATCGCGCGGACCTTCGGCTCCGCGAAGTAGCGCTCGCGGTGACCGGGGTGCCTCCTCCGGAAGCGCTCCGGGACGAGCAGCTCGATCCACTGGCCGAGGAGCTCTTCGCGCGCGTAGCCGAAGAGCTTCTCGGTCTGCGCGTTGACGAGGATGATGCGCCCGTCCTTCCCCATGATGATCATGGCGTCGGGCGCGGACTCGAGCAGGCCCTTGAACTTCTCGTGGGCCCTCTTGCGCTCGGTGATGTCTCGAATGGCGCTCGAGACGAGGACCTCGTCCTCCGTCTCGAGCGGGCTCAAGCTGATCTCGATGGGGAACTCCGTGCCGTCGCGGCGCCGCCCGTAGAGCTCGAGGCTCGAGCTCATCGCGCGGACCTTCGGCTCCGCGAAGAAGGAGGCGCGGAACTGGGGGTGCTTCGCGCGGAAGCGCTCCGGGACGAGCTTCTCGACCGGCTGCCCGAGGAGCTGGTTGCGCGAGTAGCCGAAGAGCTTCTCGGTCTGCGCGTTGATGAGCACGATGCTCCCGTAGCGGTTCACGATGACCATCGCGTCGGGCGCGGTCTCGAGCAGCGCGCGGAACTTGGCCTCCGTCTTCTGCCGGTTCGTCACGTCGCGCACCGCCGCGGTGACGAGCCTCCTCTCGGCGCTGCCCATCGCCGCGAGGCTGATCTCCGCCGGGAACTCGACGCCGTCCTTGCGGCGCGCGCGGAGCTCGAGCACGGCGTTCATGGGTCGCGACCTCGGATCGCCGAAGTAGCTCTCCCGGTGCGCGGGGTGCGCGGCGCGGAAGCGCTCCGGGACGAGGATCTCGATCGCCTCGCCGACGAGCTCCCGGCGCCCGTAGCCGAACAGCTTCTCCGCCTGGCCGTTGACGAGGACGATGCGGCCGTCGACGCCGACGATGACCATGGCGTCGGGGGCGGCCTCGAGCAGCGACCTGAACATCTCGTCCTCGACCCGCTGCCCGCGCAAGCGCACGAGGTCGGTCGTGTCCCGCGCGTTGACGGCGACGAACCGCGATCGCCCGGCGGCGTCCTTCACCACCCGGGCCGCGAGGTCGACGTGGGAGACGGCCCCGTCGCGCCGCCGGTAGGCCATCTCGAAGCCTCGGTGCGGCGGCGCGAGGAGGGCGGCGAACCGCGCCTCGTCGCGGTCCTCGCCCGACGACAGCAGGTCGGCGAGCCGCCGGCCGAGCGCGTCTCCCGTCGCGTGCCCGAAGAGGGCGCACGCGCCGGCGTTCCACGAGAGGACGCTTCCTTCGAGCGAGACGGCGACCAGCGCGTCGGCGGAGCAGTCGACGAGCGCGCTCGCCAAATCCTCCTTTTCATCGACTTCCCTGGTCATGCGCCACGGTACCACGACGCCGGGCTCCGGTGCGGAAGGGAGCGGTCCGGCGCCCGCGGCGGCGCCCGCGACCGCGAAAATGCAGCGCCGCGCGGCCGCGGGCGCGCCGACCGACCGCGACGCCACGCTCGCGCGGAGCGCCGGAGCGCGCTACGAATCGAGGATGCCGACGACGAACCCCGGGGACGACGTGAACGACGTGGTGGCCGCGGCGGCGGCGGCGGCGCGCCACGAGCCGCGCAAGCTGGGCGACGCGCTCCGCGCGGTGGTCGCGGGCGGCGGCGCCGCGCGCGTGATCGCGTCGTCGGTGGCTCTCTTCGAGGCCGGCGGCAAGCTCATCCTCGACGAGGGCGCGAGGAGCGTCCTCCGCAGCGCCGCCGAGCGCGGCGCCGAGAGCGCGCTCGCGTTCGCGGCGGGCCCGCTCCTCGGACCGGCGACGATGCTCGCGAAGCGCCCGATCGGCCTCCTCGCGAACGCCGGCAAGGCGGCGCGGACGGCGGCTCCGCTCGCGGCCCGCGCGGCGGGCAAGGAGATCCTGAAGGGCGCCGGGAAGGCCGCCGGCATCGGGCTCGTCATCGACGGCGCCGTCGCCAGCGTCGAGGCCGTCGTCGCCGTCCGCGACGGCGCGATGGACCGGGCGAGCGCGGCGCGGTACGTCGCCAAGGAAGCCGCGACGGGCGCCGTCGCCACCGGCGCGGGCGTGCTCGTGGGCGCGGGCCTCGTCGCGCTGACCGGCGGCGTGGCCGCGCCGGTCGTCTTCGCCGTCGGCGCCCTCGGCTCCATCGGCACCAAGCGCCTCCTCCGTCGGTTCACGACGCGTCCGTCGCGCGATCTCGCGGTGCGCGAGGTCCCCGCGGCGACCTGAGCCCGCGCGACCCGGCGCCCGCGGCCGCGCCGCCCCCTCCAGCATCGAAGCGCACGCCCCCCCGAGCGGCGCTATGCTGGTCGCCACGCATGACCACGCACACCGTCGACGATCCGTACACCGGCGAGACCGCATGCACCGTCCAGGTGACCGACGAGACGACGCTCGATCGCGTCCTCGCCGACGCGCGGAGGGCGTCGCACGAGCTCGCGCGCCTCGGCGTGGGGGAGCGCGTCGAGCTGTGCGAGCGCGCGCTGGCGAAGCTCGAGGCGCGCGCGGAGGAGATCGCCGGCGACGTCACGCGGCAGATGGGCAAGCCGCTGGCGCAGGCGCGCGGCGAGGTCCGCGGCGCCGCCGAGCGCTGGCGTCACATGCAGTCGATCGCCGCGGAGGCGCTCGCCGACGTCGTCCTCCCGCCGAAGGAGGGCTTCGAGCGGCGCGTCGCCAAGGCGCCGCTGGGCGTCGTGCTCGATCTGCCCGCGTGGAACTACCCGCTCCTCACCGCCGTCAACGCGATCGTGCCGGCCGTGCTCGCCGGGAACGCCGTCGTCGTGAAGCACTCGCCGCGCACGCCGCTGTCGGGCGAGCACTTCGCGCGGGCGTTCGCCGAGGCCGGCGCGCCGGCCGGCGTCGTGGGGGCCGTGTTCTTCGACTACGAGCGCACCGAGCGCCTCGTCGCGGACGCGCGGATCGACCACGTCCTCTTCACCGGATCGGTCCACGGCGGCCACCGCATCCAGGCCGCCGCGAAGGATCGCTTCCTCCACGTCGGCCTCGAGCTCGGCGGCAACGATCCCGCGTACGCCGCGGAGGACTGCGACGTCGAGAAGACCGTCGAGAACGTCGTGGACGGGGCGATCTACAACGCGGGGCAGAGCTGCTGCGCCGTCGAGCGCGTCTACGTCCACCGCGCCGTCTACGACCGCTTCGTCGCGGCCGCCGAGCCGCTCGTCCGCGCCTACGTGATGGGCGATCCGACCGACCCGAAGACGACGCTCGGGCCGCTCGCGCAGCCGTGGCACACGAAGGAGCTCGAGGCGTTCGTCGCCGACGCGACGAAGAAGGGCGCGAAGCTCGTCGCCGGCGGCAAGGCCGCCTCGGTCGGCGGCAAGGGGCGGTTCTTCGAGGCGACGATGCTCACCGGCGTCCCGCAAGACGCCGACCTGATGCAGCGGGAGTCCTTCGGCCCGATCCTCGCGATCGCGCCGGTCGCGTCGGACGAGGAGGCCCTCGAGAAGATGAACGCGTCGCGCCTCGGCCTCACGGCGAGCGTCTGGACGCGCGACCGCGCCCGCGCCGAGCGGATGGCGCGCGACCTCGACTTCGGCACCGTCTACATGAACCGGTGCGACGCGCTCGATCCCGCGCTCCCCTGGACCGGCGTGAAGGACTCGGGCAGGGGCGTCACGCTGAGCGCGCTCGGCTTCGACGCGCTGACGCGCCCGAAGGCGCTCCACTTCCGCCTCGCGCTCTGACCCGAATCGCCGACCGGCGATCGCGCTCGCTCAGCGACCGAGCTTGTTCGGCGCCTGCACCTGCTCGCAGCGCTCGACGCAGGCCGGATCGTCGCTGCACTGCATCGAGCAGTCGGCGGTGCGTCCGCGCTTCTTGTCGCACTTCGGGTCGCGCTCGCATTTCATCGGGTCCTCCTGCGCGGCGCGCTGCGCGGCGTTGCAGGCGGCGCACGCGAGGAGCGCGAACGCCCCCGCCGCGAGCGTAAGACGCACGGACCTCAATGGATCGTCCCCGCGCTCGGGGGAGGACGCGTCTTGTCGAGCGGAGGGCGCTCGCGGAGGCACTTCTCGACCGGCGCCTCGAGCGCCTGCAGCGCCGGGTTCATCCCCGGGAAGGGCCCGTGGCTCGGCGGCCGGCCCATGACGGGCGCGAACATCCGCGACCAGTCGATCGAGTCGGACACGCTCAGCCAGACGAACAGCGCGCGCCCCTTGATGTTCTCGAAGGGGACGCCGCCGCCGGTGCCGCCGAACCACATGCGCGAGTCGTGGCTGTTGTTGCGGTTGTCGCCCATGACCCAGACCTCGTTGGGCTTCACGAAGAACGGCCCCTGGTAGTCGGACTGCAGGCTCTGGCTGTCGTAGAGCGTGAGGTACGCCTCGTCCTCGAGGAACTCGACGAAGATCTCGCCCTCGTGACGGACGCCGTCCTGCTGCTCGACGTACGAGTACGTCCCGGCGGAGCAGCTCGGGACCTCCCAGCCGTTGATGATCGGGTGGCCCCCGCGCGCCTCGAGCTTGTCGCCCGGGATCGCGATGACGCGCTTGATGAAGTCCTGCTCGGGGTGCTCCGGGTAGGCGAAGACCATGACGTCGCCGCGCTCCGGCGGCATACGCGACCAGAGCCTCGAGTGCGTCCACGGGATGGCCGGGCCGTACGTGAACTTGTTCACGAAGATGTGATCGCCCACCTGGAGCGTCGGGATCATCGACCCGCTCGGGATCTTGAACGCCTCGACGACGAACGCGCGCAGCGCCATCGCGACGGCGATCGCCACGAGGATGGACTCGGCGTACTCGCGCACCTCGCTCTTGCGCCAGCGCCCGAGCTTGGTGTCGACCTCGCCGTCGGCCTTCACGAGCGCCTCGAGGAACGCGTCCTCGTCGAAGGGCTCCTTGTCCATCGACCGCTCGAGCGCGTCGAGATCGGCGCGGAGGCGCTCGCGCTCCTTCGACGAGAGCTCGCGCTCGACCGCGTCCTTGTTCCGCTCGAGGACGCTCGACGCCTCCTCGAGCAGGCCGCGCGCCTTCTCGAACGGCCCGCGCATGCCCTTCGGCAGCCCGTCCCGGAGCGGCGGGTGCGCGTGGTACGCGAGCGGCAGGTGGTGGCGGACCGCCCAGAGCGCCATCTCGAAGAGCGTGAAGGTGACGATGCCGAACGGCACCGGCTGATCGCGCACCTTCTCCTCGATCCAGCCGAGCACGCCGCCGTGGTCGATCCCGCTCGCGGGCGTCAGCGCCCACACGAGGACGCAGGCGAGCGCGAACGGCGTCAGGATGAACCACGCCGCCCAGTAGAGGGTCCGGAGGATGCGCCGAGGCGTCGGCTGCGGCTTCTTCGAGCCGTCGTCCCCTGCCCCCGCGACGCGTCGGGCGCGGGCGCCGTCGTCGGCCTCGCGCGCCGCAGCGCTTCCCTCGCGCGCCGCGGCGCGCTCGCCCGCGGCCTTCGTCGGCCGCTCGTCCCCGGCGTCCTTCGTGGCGACCGCGTCCTTCGACGCCGGCTCGTCGACCTCGTCCTCGTCGTCTGCGGCGGCCTCGTTCGGCCCGGACGGAGGCGGGGGATCCGACTCGGCGGCGGAGGTCTCGAGGGTCTCTTCGTCCTTCTTCACGAGGCGTCGCCGATCTGGATGAGGTAGTTGACCACCGCGGCACGATCGTCGAGCGGACTGATCGTCGGCGAGACCTGGCCGGCCGTCGGCGTGTTGTCGAACACGACGTAATACGTCCCCGGAGGGACGACAATCGCGCGCTTGAGCGGATTCCCGTTCGCCAGCACCTCCGAGGACATCGGGTTGCCGGCCAACGGTCCGGCTTGCGGGTACTCGAAGTAGTAGTGGAGCGACTGCTCCGCCTCGGCCTTCCGCATCAGGAGCACGTCGATCGCAGGGACGCCGTCCACGGACGCGGTCAGGTAGATCGCGCGCCCGGAGTCTTCGACGACGATGGGGCCGACGAAATCGCGCTGGTTCTGGTGGATCTCGGTGCGGTCGTTCTCGTAGGTGATCTTCCCGTCTCCGCGCTCGAGCTGGTACGGGTGGAACGGCTTCTTGCCGAGGGGGACGATCCCGAGGGAGAAGACGACGTTCGACTCGCTGCCGTCGAGCGCGATGACGGTGAAGCCCTCCTGGAGCTTCTTCGAGAGCGTCTGCTTGCCGAAGTCGTTCCCGAACGACGACATCCCCGCGAACATCGACGCCATCTGGCTCTCGATGCGGTGCGTCTGGAAGGTCGTGTTGTCGATCCGAGCGGGCCGGAAATACGAGTAGATGTCGCAGTCGCCGCTCTCGGTGACCTGGAAATCGTAGCGGAAGCCGGCCGACGCGCCCCCGAGGAAGGTCGTCTTCTTCGTCACGTTCGTCCAAGCGTAGCCGTAGCCGCTGAACGTGACGTTGAGGACGTCGCCCTCGTTCGCCGTGCACTGGTTCGGGTAAAAGCGCCCGATCACCGGGGAGTCCGCCGAGAGCTTGAGCGGGGCGTTCCGCGACTTCATCTGCTGACAGAAATCGCCCATCGCCTTCCGGAGCATCGAGCGACGCATCGAGAGGTTCTCGGGCTGGTTGATCGTCCCGCGGAAGCGACACGCGGGGTTGCAGCTGCAGCCCTGGGTCATCGCCGACGACGCGGCCATGACGACGACGGCAAGCAAGGCACCGGAAGTCTTCTGCAAAGCCCCCGGAGGCTACCACAACGCGTGACGGGCCGAGCGCGCGACGACCGGAGCGCGCGCCCCCGGGGTCGCCCGCCGGGCTCCGCCTGACGCGGTGGGTCACGCGGAGCCGGGCGCGGCCCGCGCGCGGCGCGCGTAGTTGAAGATAGCCTCGACCGATCGCGATATGGTGAGCGGATGACGAGCGCGGCGGTGGAGCGAAAGGTTGCGGTCCTCGGGGCGGGCGCGTGGGGGACGGCGCTCGCGAAGGTCCTCGCGGACAAGGGGGATCCGGTCGCGATGTACTGCCGGCGGCCCGACCTCGTGGCTCAGATCAACGAAGAGCACCTCAACGGGCGCTACCTCCCGAGCGCGAAGCTTCCGAGGACGCTCTCCGCCACCGTCGATCCGGAGGAGGCGCTCCACGGCGCGTCCATGGTCGTGTTCGTCGCCCCGAGCCACGCGACGCGCGAGGTCGCGCAGCTCGTCGCCCGCAAGGTGCCGAAGGAGGCGCCCATCGTCAGCGCGACGAAGGGGATCGAGAACGACTCGCTCACGTTCATCGACGAGATCCTCGCGGCCGAGCTCCCGGGCGAGACCCACCGCCACTTCGCGTTCCTCAGCGGCCCCTCCTTCGCGAAGGAGCTCGCCGCCGGGCTGCCCACGGGCGTCGTCATCGCGTCGGAGGACGACCGCGTCCGCGATCACGTGATGAACCGGTTCCATGCTTCCTACATGCGGACCTACGCGAGCAAGGACATCCCGGGCGTCGAGTGCGGCGGGGCGATCAAGAACGTGATCGCCATCGCCGCCGGCGCCGCCGACGGCCTCGGCTTCGGGCACAACACCCGCGCGATGCTCATCACGCGCGGCCTCTCCGAGATGGTGAAGCTATCGCTCGCGCGCGGCGGTGAGGCGATCACGCTCGCCGGGCTCGCCGGCATGGGCGACCTCGTCCTCACGTGCTGCGGTGAGCTCTCGCGCAACCGCACCGTCGGGCTCGAGCTCGGCAAGGGCCGCAAGCTCGCCGACATCCTCGCCGGCCTCGGCCACGTCGCCGAGGGCGTGAAGACCGCGAAGAGCGCGTTCGACCTCGGCGCGCGGCTCGGCGTCGAGCTGCCGATCATCGGCGAGACGTACCGCGTCCTCTACGAGGACAAACCCGCGCTCGACGCGGTCCGGGACCTCATGAGCCGGGAGCTCACCGCGGAGTTCGAGAGCATGTCGAAGCTGCGCGCCGGCGCCCCGGCCTGACGGCCTCGGCCGGCCTCGACCGGCGGGCGCTCATCCACTAGGCTCGGCCCGGAAGCTCATGCTCGGATCCCGCTCGCCCTCGCGCCTGTCTTCGACGCTGCTCCGCTCCGCCGTCCTGGCTGCGATCGCGCTCGGCGCGTCCGACGCCGCCGCGCAGCAGCCGTATCCGCAGCAGCAGCCGTATCCGCAGCAGCCGTATCCGCAGCAACAACCGTATCCGCAGCAGCAGCCGTACCCGCAGCAGCCCTACCAGCCCTATCCGCAGCAGCCCTACCCGCAGCAGCCGTATCCGCAGCAGCCGTATCCGCAGCAGCCCTATCAGCCGTATCCGCAGCAGCCGTACTACCCGCCGCAGCCTGCGCCCACGCCGCCCGTGTCGAACACGCGCGGCAACGGGGAGATGGTCGCGCTCTACGTCACGAGCGGCCTCTACGGCATCGGCACCGGGATCTGGCTCGACGCGCTGTTCAAGATCGACGATCCGGGCCCCGCCGTCGTCATGCCGCTCCTCTTCGGCGCGGCCGCGCCGGTCGGCGTGTGGCTCTGGGACAGCCAGGGCGGCCCGCTCCACCGCGGCGTGCCCGCCGCGACCGCGACCGGCCTCGTCCTCGGCGGCGTCGAGGGCATCGCCATCGCCGGCACGCAGTGGCAGTACACGCGCGACGACGATCGCGACTGGTCGTTCGCGACGCAGACCACCGTGACGTGGATCATGGCGACGGGCGGCGGCATCGGCGGCTGGGCCTTCGGCGAGTGGCTCCGCCCCGATCCGCGCAGCATGACGTTCATCGGCAGCGGCGCGGCGTGGGGCGCGCTCAGCGGATCGATGTTCGGCATCGCGGTGCAGGGACGGCACGACGACTGGAAGGACGGCTCGAGCGTCGCCGGCCTCATCGGCTACAACGTCGGCATGGTCGGCGGCGGGGCGATCAGCATCCTCCACACGCCGTCGTTCAACTCGCAGAAGTACATGTGGCTCGGCTACGGCCTGGGCGCGCTCGCCGGCTGCCTCGTCTTCCCGTTCTACCTGTTCGTCGACGATCCGGTCGTGAAGCGCGGCCTCATCGGCCCGTCGATCGGCGGCCTCGCGGGCACGGCGCTCGCCGGCGCGCTCACCTGGAACATGCGGGACGACGACGGAACGCACCCCACGAACGCGGAGTGGGAGCCGCCGTTCGACTTCGCCGTCGCGCCGATCCCTCCGCTCACGCCGCCGACGACCCAGACGTCCGCGTCGAGCCGCAGCATCACCAACATGGTCGGCCCGGACCCGCGCTTCAACGCGGCGCCGCCCGGCGCGCTGCTCACGGCCGTCGGGACGTTCTAGGCGTCGTCGCCGCGGGTCTCGCCCGCTGCGACGGAACACGCCACGCCGGCGCTGCCGCCCCCGCGAACGGCGGAGCGGCGCCTTCGACCGGAGCCGAGGCGACGGCGCACGCCACCACCCTCGGGACGCCGCGGCGCCATGGGACGCCGCGCCGCCCCTCCGGACGCGGCGCCGCCGTGCGTCGTCAGGCCGTCAGTTGGCGGGGGGGTCGGCGGACGGGGCGCCCGCCTCGGCCGTGTCCGTCGTGTCCGTGGCCGGGGGCTGCTCCGTGTGCTCGGTGTCCGGCGTGAGCGGCGGCGGCTTGTTCCCGTCACCACACGCGACAGCGCCCAGCGCGGCGAAAGCAGCACCGATCGTGAAGAGCACGAAGAACCTACGCATCGAGTCCACCTCCGCAGTGTTCGGCTCGAAAAGCCGGGTTGAAGCTCCGGCCGGAGCGGCCGGACGCAGCGACGTGCCGGCCATTCTACACAGACCGCCGTCGCAGTTGCCACCTCGTCGATCTCGGCGACGGTGTACGGCTTTTGCGATATCCTCCGGGGAAACGCCGGGTGGGCCGAATCCACGCGGCGCGTCGCACGCTCTCCTTCCTTCGGCGAGAGGCTCTCGGTCCGCTGTCCGACTGAAGGTCCTCTCCCGGCGGAGAGGCCCTCGGCCGACGTCTCTGGCTGATGGCTCTCTTCTCGGCGGACGGCTCTCTTCTCGGCTGATGGCTCTTTTCTCGGCTGATGGCTCTTTTCTCGGCTGATGGCTCTTTTCTCGGCTCTCTCTCGCGGCTGAAGGCCTCCTTCGGCTGAAAGCTCCGGTCTCGACACGCATGCCCATCCTCAAGTGGTTCCCGCCGCAGGGTTCTCCACGCACGTACGTGCTCTACAAGCCCGTCTCGACGATCGGCCGCGCCCTCGGCAACGACGTCGCGATCGCGACGCAGGGCATCGCCGAGACCCACGCCCAGGTGCTGTTCGACGGCCGCGACTTCAACCTCGAGGAGATCGAGAAGAGCGGCGAAATCCTCATCAACGGCAAGAAGAAGCGGCGCGCCCGCCTGGTGCACGGCGATCGCGTGACGCTCGGCGACGCCGAGCTCCAGTTCAGCATCTTCGACGAGCCCGGCTCGGCGGCGCGCCCGGCGACGTCCTCGGCCGCCTCCCCTCAGACCGCCGAGGGCAGCGTCCAGCTCGCCGCCGTCCGCAAGCTCCACGAGTTCAGCGAAAAGCTGATGACGCTGAAGAACCTCGACGAGCTGCTCGAGGCCATGCTCGACGCCGTCATCGACGTCACCGGCGCCGAGAAGGGCCTCGTGCTCCTCCTCGACGAAGCGTACGGCTCCGACGGCAGCGCGTCCGGTCAGGGCGGCAAGCCCGTCATCCGCGCCTCCCGTCAGGTGAACCGCGAGGCCATTACCGACACCACGGGCGCGATCTCCGACAGCATCGTGCGCCGCGTGCTCGACTCCGGGCGCCCCGTCATCGTCTCCGACGCGCTCTCCGACGACGTCTTCCGCACGAGCGAGAGCGTCGTCGCGCTCCGCCTCTCGAGCGTCATGTGCGCGCCGCTCGTCTCGCAGGGTCACGTGACCGGCGCCCTCTACGTCGGCAACGACCGCGTGAAGGGGCTCTTCCAGAAGTCGCAGCTCGACCTGCTGAGCATCTTCGCCGGCCAGGCCTCGCTCATCCTCCAGAACGCGATGCTCCTCAGCGCCCTGCGCGCCGACAAGGAGAAGCTCGCCGCCGAGCTGAAGGACAAGCGCTTCGGCGAGATCATCGGCGTCTGCCCGTCGATGATGGAGGTCTTCCGGAAGCTCCAGAAGGTCGCGACCACCGACATCTCCGTCCTCATCACCGGCGAGACCGGCACCGGCAAGGAGCTCATCGCGCGCGAGCTGCACCGCCGCTCGAACCGCGCGCAGGGGCCGTTCATCGTCATCAACTGCGGCGCCATCCCGGAGAACCTGATCGAGAGCGAGCTCTTCGGTCACGTCAAAGGCGCGTTCACCGGGGCGATCGCGTCCCGGCCCGGCAAGTTCCAGGCGGCCGACAAGGGCACG
>JAHBWF010000162.1 GCA_019637105.1 Labilithrix sp. | reverse complement strand
GCCCGGCGCTCGGTCGGCGGTCTCCGCCTCGTCGTCGGTCGGCGGGAACGGAGGGGGATCGGCCGCGCCCGGCGCTCGGTCGTCGCCGGACACGCCGGCGTCGTTGGCCGGCGAGCGGCCGCCGAACGTCCTCGTCCTCGCCGCCGGCTCGCTGCGCGCCGACCGCCTCGATCCGCGCGTCGCGCCGAACCTGTCGAAGCTCGCGGCCCGCGCGACGCGCTTCGACCGCGCCTACGTCTCGCTGCCGAGCACGTCTCCGTCCTGGGTGACGATCCTCTCGGGGCGATACGCGCACCGTCACGGCGTGCGGTCGGACGTCCCGACGCGGGAGGAGCCCGCCGGCGCCTTCGACGCGCTGCCCGCGCGGTTCGCCGAGGCCGGCTACGCGACGGGCGTGGTGAGCGATCGCGCGGGCGGCGTCTTCGGGCGCGCGGACCTGGGGTTCGCGTACGTGGACGCGCCGTCGTTCGACGCCCGCCGGCGGAGCCGGCAGCAGGTGCTCGAGCGCGCCGCGCCTCATTTGCCGGTGCTCCACACGCGCGCCGGGCGGCTCCTCTTCCCGGACATGCGCGAGGTCGGCTCCGCGACCGATCCGAGGCTCCTCGCCGAGGACGTCGCGGCGGCGCTCCGCGCGATGCGCGACCGGCCGTTCTTCGTCGCCGCCTTCTTCTCGGCGGCGGACGCTCCGCCTTCGCCCGCGCCGTGCTCCGCGGCGCTCACCGACTGCTCGTACCGCGGGCGCTTCAAGTACGAAGCGCCGGTCTCGCTCGCCGCCGCCGGCGCGGCGGCGCCGGACGCCGCCGACGTCCGGCAGGTCCAGGGCCTGTACGACGGCGCGGTCGGCGCGTTCGACGCCGCGACGGGCCGCGTGCTGGCCGCGCTGGAGCGCCTCGGCCTCGCGGAGCGTACGATCGTCGTCGTCACGGCCGGTCACGGCGAGTCGCTCTTCGAGGGCGGGCGAGGGCGCGGTCACGGCGCTCACCTCTTCGGAGACGAGGGGACGCACGTGCCCCTCGTCATCTACGATCCGCGCGTCGCCGGCGCGGGCGCGCGCGACGTCGCGAGCCCGCGCCCCGACGCGCGCGGCGGCGCCGGCGAGGCGGGCGGGCGTCGCGAGCGCGCGCTCGTTCGGGACGTGGACCTGGCGCCGACGCTCTACGAGCTCGCGGGGATCGCGCCGCCGCGCGATCTCGACGGGCGATCGCTCGCGCCGGCGCTCCGCGGCGCTCCGCTCGCGCCGCGCTTCGCCTACGCGGAGACCGATCTCTGGCTCGACGAGGACGTCCCCGGCCTCCCGGCGCACCTCCGCCTGCCCTATCCCGGCCTGGTGGGGCTGACCGAGCTCGACGCGCGCCGCGGCGCGGCGCTCGTCCTCCGCGAGGAGATGCGAGAGGTGACGCGGACGGCGCGGCACCGGATGGTGCGCGACGCGCGCTGGAAGCTCGTCTACGCCCCGACGCGCGCCGGCGTCCGCTACATGCTCTTCGACACGGAGGCGGATCCCGGCGAGGTCGACGACGTCGCCGCCGCGCACCCGGACGAGGTCGCGCGCCTGCGCGCGGCGCTCTGGTCGTGGATGCTCGAGGACCCGACGATGGAGCAGCGCGACGGCTTCCTCGTGCCGGTCCGGCGTCTCGAGGGCGCGCGATGACGCCCGCCACGACGCTCCGCCGCTCGCGTCGCGTCGCGTCGGCGCTCACGATCGGCCTCGCGGCGCTCGCGTGCGTCGTCGCGTGGCGCGCCGGCGGAGACGTGGCCGCCCCGCGCCCACGTCCCGACGGCGTCCGCCCGGCCACCCTCGCCGGCGACGCCGCCGCCGCGTGCGGGCCTGGGAGCGTCGACGCGTGCGGGCCTGGGAGCGTCGACGCATGTGCGCCTGGGAGCGTCGACGCGTGCGGGCCGGCGGGCGTCGGGGAGGCCTTCGAGGTCTCGGCGCGCCTCGTCGAGATCGCGGGGGCCGACCGCGCCCTCGTGGCGGTGTCCGACGTGGGCGCGTCGGGCGCGGGGGAGCGCGGCGTCGATCGGCGTGAGGCGCTCGCGTCGCCGGCGTCCGGCGCGATCGCGCTCCGGGTGAACGTCCCGCGCGGCGCGCGGCTCGACTTCGCCGAGGCGGTCGCGGACGTGACCGACGAGGCCACCGCCTTCGTCGTCGAGGTCGTCGACGCCCTCGGCGCGCGTCACGCGGTCTACCGCCACGTCGTCGCGCCGGGCGCCGCGCGCCGGTGGAGCGACGCGACGTGCGATCTGTCGGCGTTCGCGGGCCAGGAGGTCGAGCTGCGCCTCTCGACGGAGGTGGCGCCAACGCCCGGCCGCGCCGCGCCCGGCGCGCGTACGCGTGGGACCTCCGGCGCGCGCGGCCGCGTCGCGGCGAGGCCGCCCGTCGGCCTCTGGGGGACCCCGACGCTCTACGCGAAGACGACGCCGCGCGTGCCGTACAACGTCCTCTGGATCGTCGTCGACGCGCTCCGGCCGGACGTCTTCGCCGGCGCGCGCGGCGACGCCGCGGAGCCCCCTCCGAAGGCGCCCGCCGCGCCCGCGCTCTCGAACGAAGCCGCAACGAAGGCACCCGCCGAGCCCGCGCTCGTCGAGCTCGCGCGCCGCGGCGCGCTCTTCCCCCGGGCCTACTCGGCCGGCGCGTGGGCGCGAACGGCGGCGATCGCGATGCTGGCGGGGGCGCGCGCGAGCGAGCTCGGCGTCGGCGGCACCGACGCGGCCCTCGGCCCCGCGGAGGCGGCGCGCCTCCACGGCTCGGGCTCGCCGCTCTTGCCGTTCGCCTTGCGCCGGCAGCGCGTGACCACGCGCGCCTCCGGGAGCGAAGCGCGCGGCGTCGGCGACGGGCTGGCCGGCCTCGACCTGGGCTTCGAGCGCGTCGACCGCCGCCGCGACGCGCGCGCGACGACGGAGGAGGCCGCGCGCTGGATCCTCGACCACCGAGGCACGCGCTTCTTCGCGCTCGTGAGCTACGCCGCGCCGCGCGCGCCGCCGGCGAGCCGTCCCGGCGGTGAGGCGCCGGCCGGGCCGAAGGACGCGGCTCCCCGCCTCCACGCGGCGGAGGCCGACGACGCCGTCGGCGCCCTCGTGCGCGTCCTCGACGAGGCCGGCCTGCGCGAGCGCACGGTCGTCGTCGTCAGCGCCCACCACGGCGAGGCGGCGCCCGCGCGGGGAGCGGGCGCGCTCGGCTCGGCGCCGCCGTCGCGCCACGACGTCCGCGCGCGAAGCAGCTTCGAGGAGACGACGCGGGCGCCGCTCGTGATCGTCGCGCCGGGGGCCGTCGCGCCGGGCACCGAGGTGCGGGCGCGGGTGCGCAGCACGGACGTCGCGCCGACGGTCCTCGACCTGCTCGGCGTCGAGCCTCACGCGAGGATGAGCGGCACGTCGCTGCTCGCGCTCGCCCGCGGACAGCGGGAGAGGGAGGAGCGCGTCGTCGTCTCCGAGGGCCGCGGCGCGCGCGCGATCCTCCACGGGCGCTGGCGGCTCGTCGTCCGCGACGGCGGCGCGGGCGCGGCCGCCGGGCGCGGCGTCGCGACCTCCCCGGCGTCGGAGCTCTTCGACGTCGAGGAGGACCCCGGCGAGCGTCGCGACCTCGCGTCGAGGCACCCGGAGATCGTCGCCGAGATGAAGGCGCGCCTCGTGGCCGCGCTCGAGAACGTCCCGGTCGCGGGCGCGGCGGCCGCCGGCCCGTCGAGCGCCGCCGAGCGCCCGCCGGTGCTGCGTCTCCGCTTCTCCGGCGGCGCGAGCTCGCGGCGCGTCTCGGGCACGATCGCGATCGGCGACGGCACGACGAAGCCGAAGAGCGTCGACGTCCTGCCGGTCGAGCTCGGGCGCGACGCGTTCCGCGTCGAGGAAGGGAAGGTCGACGTCGCGCTCCGGACGAGCCCGTCGGCGCCGGTCGGCTTCGACCTCGTGATCGATCCGCCGAGCGCGCCGGTCGGCTGGGAGCTCTGGCTCGACGACGAGCCTTGGCCGGTCGACGCCGTCTTCGGCGGCCCGTTCGGGCTCCCCGCGCCGATCTTGCGCTCGGGCGTGACGACCGACGAGGCGCGGTTCATCGCCCGGGCGCCGTCACCGCCGACGATCGATCCGCGGCGCGACGTCGGGGTCTTCGTCACGCGCGAGCGCCACGTCGAACGCGCTCCCGCCGGCGGAGGGGACGACGCCGACGCGCAGGCGATGGCGCGCGCGCTCCGTGCGCTCAGCCTCGCCCGCGTCGGCGGGACGATCCCGAGGTAAGGACGCTCGGGAGGCGGCGTCCGCCGCGTGGGCGCTCGGGCCGGAGCTTGCCACGTGGGCGCTCGGAGCGGCGTCCGCCGCGTAGGCGCTCGGGAGGCGGCGTCCGCCGCCGCGCGCCGGATCGTTCGATCCATCGACGCGCTCCGGGCCGGTCGCCGAGCTGGATAGAAAAACGAGCGATCACGACCCATTGAACGTACATGTATGCGGCCGTTCTGCCTGTGAACGAAAAATGCAACGTGGACGTATCCCATGTCCCCGCTGCGTGCGTTCGCCCTCACGCTCTCGTCGCTCACGCTCCTCGCGCTCACCGGCGCGTGCACGTCCACGCCCGCCGATCCGCCGCTGGCGGCGGAGGACGTGCCCGACGTGCCCATCGGCACGCGGTGCACGACCGACGAGGAGTGCGGCGGCGGCCGCTGCGAGGCGAACGCGTGCGTGCCCGGGCGCAAGTGCGAGGGCGACGAGGAGTGCGGAGGCGGCCTGTGCGTCGCGAACGGCTGCGTGCCCGCGTCGTGCACCGACGGCGTGAAGAGCCGCGGCGAGACGGACATCGACTGCGGCGGCGCGGCGTGCCCGCGCTGCGCGGACGGCAAGGCGTGCGCCGAGGACTCCGACTGCGTGGAGAAGATCTGCGCGTCGGGCGTCTGCGTGCCGCCGAGCGCGACCGACGGCATCCAGAACGGCACCGAGACGGACATCGACTGCGGCGGCGGCCCCCCGACCAACGCTCCGCGATGCGCCGACGAGCTGGCGTGCAAGGTCGGCGACGACTGCGTGAGCAGCGTCTGCGCCCCCGCGGGGACCTGCGCGCCCGCCACCAGCAGCGACGGGGTGAAGAACGGCGCCGAGACGGACATCGACTGCGGCGGCGGCGCGGCTCCGCGCTGCGCGGAAGGCAAGACCTGCAGCCAGGGGGACGACTGCGACAGCCGCTTCTGCACCGACGGCGTCTGCGAGCCGCGCAAGGCCGGCCGCCAGGACGGTGACGAGACCGACGTCGACTGCGGCGGCACCGTCGCGCCGAAGTGCGACTGGGACAGGTCGTGCCTGGTCGACGCCGACTGCACCAGCGGAGCGTGCGGCGGCGCGAAGAAGTGCCTGACCGGCCCGAGCTGCCGGGTCACGAACGGCGGCCAGACGTGCGGTCCGAACGGCAACGCCGACTGCTGCCGCTCGCTGCCCGTCACGAACTACCCGCAGCAGGGCGGCAAGACCGTCTACCTGGACAAGTACGAGATCACGGCGGGCCGCATGCGCGCGTTCGTCGACGCCGTGAGCGCCGCGCAGGGCGGCGCGCCCGACGTCAAGAGCTACATGTCGACGCGCCGCCCCGCGCGCTGGAACCTCGCGTGGGAGGCCGTGCTGCCGTCGAACATGGGCCCGAACAACCAGCCGGGCGTCACCTACACGATCGCGAACCCGACGCCCGCGGCCTCGCAGCCGCTCTCGGGCTTCCTCTACCCCGGCCAGGACGTGAACCTCTCCGTCCGTACGCAGGGGAGCTGGAACGTGAGCTCGGGGAGCTTCACGATCTATCCGGGCATCGCCCAGACCTTCGGCGAGCACCACTTCTTCCCGGAGTACACGCCCGAGTACGCCGCGACCCACGCGCTCAACTGCTCGAACGAGCTGGGCTCGTACGGCCTCGGGACCTACTGGCTGCCGGCGGCGACGATCCAGGCGATGAGCGTGAAGCCGGCCGCCGAGGTCCCCGGCAAGGCCTTCTCGCAGGCCGTGATGGACCAGCGCGCGCTCAACTGCACGACGTTCGCGATGTTCGCCGCGTTCTGCGCGTGGGACGGAGGTGAGCTCGTGAGCGAGGAGGTCATGCAGCACGTCGTGGGCGGCCGCATCGGCAGCGCCGGCAACTGCACCGGCGGCATCAACATGGCCTCCGACGGCAGCACCGCCTGCTACTCGATCTGGTACGAGGCGAGCGGGAGCACCGCCGACGACTCGGGGCGCATCGCGCCGCCCGGTCGCATCGCGGCGGACGTCGTGAAGATCGCCGCGACCGACGAAGGCTGGTTCGACCTCAAGGGCAACCTGCTCGAGACCGTCGTGAAGTCGAACGATCGCTTCGACTACAAGGGCTACGGCCTCGGCTACGGCAGCATCACCCATCACCGCGCGCAGATCATGACGCCGCGCCACAAGGGCGCGTCGTTCGGCGCGCGCTGCATGCGCCTCAAGTGAGGCGCGCCTGAAGCCCATCGCGTCGACGAGGTGCGCTCGAGCGTCCCGAGTCCGCGAGGGCTCGGGCACGGGGAAGGAGAACGGAACGTGTCCCGAGTCCGACGTTCGGCTTCGTCGGACCCTCGCGAGGCCCTCCCTGGCGAAGCGGACCGCGCGAGGGTCCGACGAACCATGGACTCGGGACTCTACTCGGTGACCAGGATGGCCCCGATCATCGCGGGGTGGACGGTGCAGATGTAGCCGAACTCGCCGGCCGACGCGAAGCTGACCTCGCCGGTGTTCTTCTCGAGCGCGCTCGCCACCGGGTTCGGCGTGTCGCCGCCCTGCGCGCCGAGCGGGTGCGCGTCGAAGTCGCCCGGCGTCGATCCGGTGTCGTCCGTCGCGAACGTGACCTTCTGCCCCCTCTTGATCTGCATGCACCGCTCTTCGCGCTGGAAGAGCGTGGTGTCCCACTGGATGACGCGGCTCGCGCCCTCCGCGGTCCGGTCGACGTAGCTCGTGCAGCCGTTCAGCGCGCTGGGGCCGGTCTCGGCTTGCCCGCTCGTCCCGCTGGTTCCGCTGCTCCCGCTCGACCCGCTGCTCCCGTCCGACCCCGAGGAGCCCGAGTCGACGTCGTCGCCGCCGCTCGGTGTCGGGGTCGTGTCGTCGGAGCAAGCAAACACGGCCGCAGCGGCGAGGACGAGCCCGGACGAGATCACGGCGAGGCGCATGCTCATGTTCATCGCGCCATCCTATCCGATCGGTTAGTGTGCGGCGCATCCATGCGTCTGGCGTCGCTGCTCGGTCCTGATCTCAAGCAGGTCCTGAAAGAGGACCCGGAGCAGGTGCGCGAGCTGCTCGACGAGATCCACCCCGAGGATCTCGCCGACCTCGTTGGGGATCTCGACGCCGACGAGGCCGCCGAGCTCCTCGCGCGGCTCCCCGCGGAGGCCGCCGCCCCGATCTTCGAGCGCCTCGACGAGGAGGAGCAGGGCGAGATCGTCGAGGTCATGCCGGCGGAGAGCGTCGCCCACATCGCCAGCGAGATGGCGCCGGACGATCGCGCCGACCTCTTCAGCCTCCTCCCGGAGTCCGTGGGCGACGCCATCCTCGAGAAGCTCGAGGAGGTCGACCCGGAGGCCGCCGAGGACGTCCGCGAGCTCGAGAAGTGGCCGGAGACGAGCGCCGGTCACCTGATGACGACCTCGTACGTCGCGGTCAGCCCGCAGGCGAGCGTGCGCACCGCGATCGACGCGGTGAGGGCGTTCAGCGAGGACCACCACGAGAACGTCTACAACGTCTACGCGCTCGACGACGGCGGGCGCCTCCTCGGGCTCGCGTCGCTCCGCGACATCCTGCTCGCCTCGCCGCTCCAGCCGATCGACGAGATCCTCCACACGAACGTCATCAGCGTCACGCCGAGCGAGGACCAGGAAGAGGTCGCGCGCAAGATGGCGAAGTACGACCTCAACGTCATGCCCGTCATCGACGATAAGGGCGTGCTCCTCGGGGTGATCACGATCGACGACATCGTCGACGTCCTCACGCAGGAGCAGACCGAGGACGTCCAGAAGCTCGGCGCCGTCGAGCCGCTCGACGTGCCCTACTTCCGAACGAGCTTCTTCACCTTCATCAAGAAGCGCGGCGTCTGGCTCTTCATCCTCTTCTTCGGCGAGTTCTTCACGCAGACGGCGCTCCGCTACTACGACCCGGTCTTCGACGCGATCAAGGGCGCGGCGTACTACGTCCCGCTGCTCATCTCCGCCGGCGGCAACTCCGGCTCGCAGTCGTCCACGCTGATCATCCGCGGCATGGCCGTCGGCGAGATCAAGATGACCGACTGGTACCGCATCCTCGCGCGCGAGCTGGGGATGGGGCTCGTGCTCGGCGTCGGCCTCGGCGCGTTCGGCTTCGCCCGCGTCTTGATGTATCGCGATCAGCACGTCGACTTCGCGCTCACCGTCGGCTTGACGCTGGTCGGCATCGTGGTGACCGGCTGCGTCGTCGGCGCGATGCTCCCGATCGTCCTGAAGCGCGTGGGCCTCGATCCCGCGACGAGCTCCACGCCGTTCATCGCGAGCCTCGTCGACGTGCTCGGCATCATCATCTTCGTCCAGGTCGCCAAGGTGGTCATGGTCGCGGTGCTGGCCAGCCACGGCGTCCATTGAGCCGGTCGCGCCGGGCGTTCGCCTTCGCCGCGGCCCTCCTCGCGGCGGCGTCGCCCGTCGCGTGCAAGCGGAAGAAGCCGCCGATCGCGACGCGCGTGTGGCTCGGGCCGACCGGAGGCTGCGTCGCGACCCCGGAGCACCCCACGAGCGGGACGTTCGCGTGCTGGGGCGCGAACGACGCGGGGCAGCTCGGCGACGGGACGACCGACGCGCGGAGATACGCGACGCCGATGCGCTTCGCCGCCGGCGAGGTCGTCGAGCTCGCGCTCGGCGAGCGTCACGGCTGCGGCGTCTTCCAGGGCGGCAAGGTCGAGTGCTGGGGCGACGACGCCGCGTATCGGCTCGGCGCCGGCGATCGCGAGGGCCGCGCGAGCGCCCCGACGTTCGACGCGGGCGGCGCCGGCCTCCTCGTCGCGGTCGGCGGGGCGCACACGTGCGTGCGCTCCGGCGGGCAGGGCGAGCGCCTCCGCTGCTCCGGCGCCGCCGCCGAAGGCCAGACCGGCGGCGGCGCGTGGTCACGCGGCGTCCCCATCCGCTCGATCGCGCTCGGCGAGGCGCACACCTGCGCCGCGTACGAGCGCGGCGCGGGCTCGAGCGAGATGGTCGTCTGCCGCGGCCGCGCCGCCGCCGCGCCGCCGGCGCCCGTGCTGGTCTCCGTCGGCGTCAAGGAGCTCGCCGCCGGCGGCGATCACACCTGCGCGCTGATCGACGACGGGTCGGTCCGCTGCTGGGGCAAGAACGATCGCGGGCAGCTCGGCGACGGGACGACGCACGACGCGGCCGAGCCCGTCACGGCGTCCGGCGTCCAGGGCGCCATCCAGGTCGTCGCGGGCCGGCGTCACACCTGCGCGCTCCTCCACGTCGGCACCGTCGTGTGCTGGGGCGCGAACGACCACCACCAGCTCGCGATCGGCACGACCGAGGACAGCGCGCTGCCGCGCGTCGTCGTCGGGCTCGTCGGCGGCAAGGAGCTCGCCGCGGCGGGCGACGGGACGTGCGCCCGCCTCGAGGGCGGCTACGTCCGCTGCTGGGGCAAGAACGATCGCGGGCAGCTCGGCGGCGGCTCCTACGTGGAACACAGCGTTCCCGTGCAGCTACAGTTCCGCTGACGGCGTCGGCTCGGCGACGATGCCCCGTGCGCTACACTCACGAGCATGGATCGTCTCACGCGCAGGCAGGTCGTCGCGGGAGCCGCCGGCGTCGGGCTCGTCGCTTGCCGCACGGAGGCCCCCGGCTCCGCCGAGCCGAAGCGGGAGGCGTCGCCCGCGCCCGCCTCCGCCGCGGGGCGCGCGCGCGTGGTCGAGCGGATCCTCGACGCCCAACCGACGCGCGACGGCGCCGGCGTCAAGTTGAGCCGCGCGCTCGGGGGCCGCGCGCTCTCGATGCTCGATCCGTTCCTCCTCCTCGACGAGTTCCGCTCCGACGACCCGAACGACTACGCCGCCGGCTTCCCGAGCCACCCGCACCGCGGGTTCGAGACCGTGACGTACATGCTCGAGGGCGCGATGGAGCACCGCGACAGCGTCGGCAACGCCGGTCGCCTCCGCCCCGGCAGCGCCCAGTGGATGACCGCGGGCCGCGGCATCGTCCACTCCGAGATGCCGAAGCAGGAGCGCGGCCTCATGTGGGGCTTCCAGCTCTGGGTGAACCTCCCGCGGGCGCGCAAGATGATCCCGCCGCGCTACCAGGACATCTCCCCCGATCGCATCCCCGAGCTCGATCGCGACGGCGCGCGCGTCCGCGTCGTCGCGGGCAGCGCGTTCGGCGCGACCGGCCCGATCACGGGCATCGACGTCGATCCGCTCTTCCTCGACGTCACCGTCACCAAGGGCGCGCGCTTCGAAGCGGCGCTGCCGTCCGAGCACGCAGCGTTCGCGTTCGTCACCGACGGCGCGGTCCGCCTCGGCCCGTCGGGCGCCGAGGTCCGCGCGGGCCAGCTCGCCGTGCTCGGCCGCGGCGATCGCGCGCTCGCGACCTGCGACGCGACGTCCGGTCGAATGGTCCTCGTCGCCGGGCGGCCCATCGGCGAGCCGGTCGCCCGCGGCGGGCCGTTCGTGATGAACACCGAGGACGAGATCCGGAAGGCGTGGGAGGACTACCGCTCGGGGCGCCTCGTCGGCGACGGCTGACGCGTCAGCCCGCGGAACGGCGGCGGTCTCCCGCGGAGAGCGTGCCCTCGTCGATCGCGCCGAGGATCGCGATCTGCAGCGCGAAGAGACGCTCGCGGCGGAGCGGCGTGCCGCCGGCGTCGGCGAGCTTGAAGCGGTCGACGGCCGAGCCGCGCTCGGTGGTCGCGCGCAGCGCGAGGATCTGGACGTCGGCGCGGAAGAGCGCCTGCGTCACGGCCAGGAGGAGGCCCGGGCGGTCCACGGCCTCGACCGTGAGGATCGTCGAGCCGTCAGCCCGGTCGGTCTCGAAGCGGACGCGCGCCGACGCGCCGGGAGCGAGCGGCGCCGGCGCGCTGACCGGATCGGCGTCGCCGGCGCCCGAGACGGCGCGCTCGATCGCGTCGGCGAGCGCGACGACGTCCCTCGCGCGGATGCGGAGGACGGCGCCTCGCGGCCCCGGGAGCCGGCGGATCCAGAGGAGATCGACCGCCTCGACCGAGCCGTCCTCGCGCCGGCGGCAATAGGCGTGCGCGCTCACGACGTCGATGTGCGCGCCGACGAGCGCCGCGCTGATCCGCGAGAGCAGCCCCGGCGCGTCGTCGGCGACCACGCAGATCGCGACCACGCGGCCCTCGAGCTCGCGCCAGATCTCGACGTGCGTCGCGCGCGCGCCGCGGCGCCGGACGACCTCCGCGTGCGCGCGCGTCGCCTCCGCGTCGAACGCGCCTCGGTACTCCACCGGCATGCTCGCGACGAAGGCCGCGAGCCGCTCCTCCTCCTCGGTAGACATGTCTGTGAGCGTGCCACGACGGCGGTGTCGTCGGGTTTGCGCGAATGTTTCATCCATGTTGCGTCTCACCGCGCGGGCTCGCGGCGCTCGCGCTCGTCCGGCGGCGGCGCCGCGGTCGACTTGGCCTTCGCGGCGACGTTTCGCTGCTGCGCGCCGAGCCAGGCGTCGAGGTTGAAGAAGCGGGGCGTCATGCCGTCGTTGCCCAGGCGGAGCCCGACGGAGAAGGGGCCCTTCTCCACGACGAACGCGCCGCGGCGATCGTCGTCGTACAGGGCGTACGCGCCGCGGAGCGCGACGTCGCCGCCGCTGGCCGAGACGTCGGAGAGCACGAGCACGTGGGGGGCGAAGCGCAGCCGCGCGTACGCGGCGAGGCGCGGCATGTCGGCGAGGCCGACGAGGAGCTTCGGCACCGAGTCGCGGAGGAGCACGCCGAAGAGCGGGCGCGCGTCGTCCGCGTCGAGCCGGACGACGGCGTCGAGGCCCGGCTCGTCGCGCAGCCGGAGGGCGGCCCGCTCGAGGAGGACGTCACCCTTCCAGCGCCTCGTCTCGGCGGCCGCGCGCTCGACCGCGACCTCGCGCATCGTCACGCGCGATCCGGACAGATCGAACGTGAGCGTGTCCGGATCGAAGCCGCCGAGGGTCGCGTGCAGGCCGAAGTCTCCCGCGAGGTGGGTCTCGCGGACGGAGACGCCGCCGCGCGCGACCTCGATCGTGAGCGCGCCGGAGCTCGCCCGCTCCGACGACGAGATCCGGAGATCGCCGTGGGCGCGCGCGGCGCCGGACTCGATCCGCACGGCGGCGCCCTCCGGCAAGAGCACGGTCCCGAGCGCGCGCGCGTCGGGCATCTCGGCCCGGTGGATCACGAGGCGCGCGTCGACGCCGCGGAGGGCCGGCTCGGCGAGGCGGAGGTCCTTCACCTCGCCGGTGAGCTCGACGTGCCCGACGGTGAGCTCGCTGGTCGCGCCGCGCCCGAAGCGCCCGCGCGCGCCGTCGATCGCGAGGCGCGACGGGCCGAGGCTGACGACGCCCTCGTCGACCTGCCAGCGATCGAGGTCGATCTCGGCCTCGACGTCGCCGCGCACCGTGACGGGCTCCGTGCGGACGCCCATGCGCCTCGCCGTCGCGCGCGCGCGACCCTTCGCGACGTGGTCCGCGATCGCGAGCCGAGCCGTCGCCTCGAAGGCGCCGTCGTCCGAGGCGAACCCGTACGCGGCTCCGTCGGGGAGGAACGCGTCGACCGCCATGGCGTCGAGGACCCTCCCGCCGGCGACCGCGGCGCGCAGATCGACGCGCGCGAGCGGATCGCCGAAGTCGAAGCCGGGGCTCCGCACCTCGACGGCGATCCGCTCGACCGTCGCGAGCGGGCGGGGATCGGCGCCCCGCGTGACCGCGACGCCGGTCGCCACGATCGACGCGTCGTCGATCGCGAGGTCTCCGCGCTCCCAGCGGAAGTCGTGCACGCGCGCGCGCGCCTCGACCGACGCGCGGACGCGGACGTCGCCGAGGCGAAGGGCCAGGCCCTTCGACCGCGCGTGGAGCCTGCCGCGCGCGACGTGGTCCTCGATCGTGACCTGGCCGCCGAGCTCGAAGCGGGAGCGGCCGCTCAGCACCGTCATCCCGCGCTTCGGGAGGTAGCCGTCGAGCAAGCGGACGTCGACGATCGACGCCTCGGGCAGCTCGAACGACGCCTCGAGCGCCCGGAGCGGATCGTCGAGGTCGACGACCGACGCCCGCGCGTCGAGGCGGAGCGTCCCGGCGGAGACCTTCGGCTCGGTCGGATCGCGATCGGCCGAGAGCACGGCGTCCGTCACGACGAGCGAGAGCCGGGCGTCCTCCAGCGTCCCCGTGTCCCAGCGGTACGCGCCGAACGAGCCGAGGACGGCGAACGAGCCGCGAGCCCGCATCTTCGCGAGGCGCGCGTCGAGGGCGCGGGCCTCGAGCTCCGCGCTGCCCGAGGCGCGCCGTTCGGCGGCGAAGAGCTCGATCTTCGCCCGCGCGCGCGCCGCGCCGGCCACGATCTCGACGGGCGCCGCCGGCGGGACGTAGGGATCGAGCGCGCGCGCGTCCGCGAGGTCGACGTCGACCAGCTCGACGGTGGCGTGGGCGTCGCGGAGGGGCGCGTCCGCGAGATCGAGCGCGCGCGCGTCCGCCGTGACGACGACGCGCGGCGCGCGGATCACGGCGGCGGCGTCGGCGCGCACGATCGCGAGGTCGTGGACGCCGATCTCGGCGCGGAGGCGGTCGCCGTCGCCCTCGTCGGAGACCGCGACGACGACGTCGAGCGCGGCCGCGCCGACGAGGTTCCGCTTCGCGACCGAGACGCGCTTCGCGCCGAGCTCGAGGCGCGTCCCGTCGGTCAAGACGCCGCGCTCGACCTTCAACGCCAGGCGTCGCGCCTCGACCCGGCCCGAGACGTAGACGTCGCCCGGCGTCGCGAACGGGAGGGTGGCGGGATCGGCGAAGGTCGCGCGGAGCTCGGTCTGGAGCGTGATCCAGCGGTAGATGCCGTCCTCGACGAAGCGCGGATCGAAGCGATCGATCGTGAGATCGGCGGCGCCGGCGAGGTCCTCGGCGAAGACGCGCGCCGCGCCGTGGGTGACGCGCCCCTCCCGCACCTCGACGTGCGCCGGCCCTACCTCGACCGCGCGGATCGGCTTCAGGAGGAAGCGACCGGAGACGCGGGCGCTCCCCTCGAAGCGCCCGTGGTCGATCCACACCTCGCGGACGTCCTCGGCGATCACGTCCTCGAGGCGCACGGTCCACAGGTGATAGTGCGCGTCGTCCCAGCGCTCGAGCGAGGGCGGACCGGCGGGGCGGACCGAGAAGGCGGGGTAGCCTTCGATCGGCGGGAGCGTCGCGGCTCGCTCGGCGGTGTCGGGCCACGCGTCGAGCTTCTGCCGCGCGCGCAGGCGGACGCCGCGCCCGCGCGCGCGCGTCACCTCGAAGCGCCGCTCGGCGAACGCGAGGAGGGAGACGTCGAAGGTGACCTCGTCGAGCGCGAGGAGCCACTCGACGTTGCTGTCGCTCGACCGGATGGAGAGGTCGCGCGCGTGGATCCGCCCGGGGAGGAGCGACCACCCCGTCCGGTAGCGGATGAGGACGGTCTCGGGATCCTGGTTGACGATCCGATCGAAGAGCGACGTGGCGAGGAGCGCGTTGATGGCGACGACGTAGAGCGCGTACGAGGACAAGATCGCCACAAGTGCGGCGCGGAGGAGGCGCCAGGCGCGCCGCGGCTGCCGTTTTCCCCGGTGTCTTGCCCTCACGGGCTACGTCGATGCACGGGGCACGCCGGTCGCGGCGCGCGACCCGTGCGACAGGTAGGGCGCGGCGCTCCCCGGGGGGCCAGGTCACGGCGGGACGAGGCGCGGCGCGCCGCGGCGCGTTTCGAGGGGCCGGCGCCGCGGCGGGTTTCGAGGGGCCGGCGCGGCGGCGCGCTTCGAGGAGCCGGTGCGGCGGCGGCGAGCGTCAGAACACGTAGCCGACGACGAGATCGAGCGCGGGGAACATCGTCTGGAACGCGACGCGCCGACGACCGACGTCGACGACGTAGCTCATGTACTGCGGGCCCGCGCCGACTCGGAGGTTGAGCCGTTCGGCCAGGAGGAAGGAGTAGCCGACGAACGCGCCCGTCGAGAAGCCGACGCCGTGGCCCGACCGGCCGTCCTCCTCGGCGGTGACGCGATCGATCCGAACGAACGGGGCGACGTAGACGCCGCGCGGCCCGTCGTCCGTGAGGAAGACGGTCGGCCGGACCTGCCCGCCGAAGCCGCGCAGGTTCGGCAGGTCGACGAGCGGGCCGAACCACGTGCCGAAGATCTGCGCCTCGACCTGCAGCGCCACCCGCGGATCGAACAGACGCTCGTAGGCGAGGCCGACGACGGCGAGCCCCAGATCGAGCTGGACGGCGTCGGTCCGGCGGGGCGGCGCGGGCGCCGTCGACGAGGGCGCCGGCGCGTCGGCGGCGCGGGCGGGGGCGGCGGCGGCGAGGCCGAGGGCGAAGCACGCGGAGGAGGCGAGGAGGGGGCGCACGATCAACGAGCCGCGAGGTTCTTGTAGCTCTTCGGGATGACGAAGCCGGACGCGTCGACCGGGCGCACGTCGAACCTCGACGCCAGGAGCTTCGGCTTGTCGCCCTCGAGCACGCGGAGCGGGAAGACGCCGCGCACGGTCAGCTCCCGCTCCCACGCGCTCGCGGCGCGCGC
Source organism: Labilithrix sp. (assembly GCA_019637105.1). GTDB lineage: Bacteria > Myxococcota_A > Polyangia > Polyangiales > Polyangiaceae > Labilithrix. The sequence continues at coordinate 1,056 of JAHBWF010000162.1, read as the reverse complement.
CGACGGCTCGAGGAAGGCGGCGCCCTTGACGACGCAGGCCTCGCGCGCGGTCTTGCCCTCGTCGATCCGCCAGATCTCGCACGCGCGACCGGCGACCGTGTCCGTGCGCTCCGTCTTCGTGACGCGCGGCTCGCCGGGGCTCGCGGCGATCTGCGAGGCGGAGAACGTCTTCTTGTCGTCGTCGACCGCGTACACGCGGAGCGTCGAGGTGTCGACGATCGTGCGCTTCGAGCCCGCCTTGCCGCCGGCGAGGCGGAGGAGCGTGCCCTTGACCTCGTAGGTCGTCTTCGCGCCGCCGCGCTCGAGGAGGATCTCCCCTTCGAGCTGGTCCGGCGCGTCCGGCACGTCGACCCACGAGTCCGACCGCGCCGCTCCGTCGCGGGGCTCGCGCTTCTTCTTCCGCGCGTCGAGCAGCGCCTGCGGGAAGCAGTAGCCGCCCTCGAGCTGGCGGCCGCGCTCGTCGTACTCGTCGAGCCCGACCTTGACGCACTTGATGTCCGTCGCGCAGTCGCCGTCGTCGTCGCACGGGCGGCTGCACACCCCGTCGCCCTCGGCCGAGGGCTTGAGGCAGCGCGGCGCCTCGCTCCGGCAGTGCATGTCGTAGCTGCACGTCCCGCCGAGCGGCTCCTTCTTCACGAGGTAGCGCGTGTAGATCCAGCCGCCGGCGCAGGCGAGGGCGAGCAGACCGACGATCGCCCGGCGTACGACGGTCGCCTTCGGCGTCTTCTTCGGTGCGTCGTCGTCGTGGTCGTCCATCGGCCGCCGCCGGCCGTCGGGGCCGGAGGCCGCTCAGTATACTCGGCATGCCCGGAGCGCGTGAGCGCGGCGCGCCGGCGGCGCACGGCTCCGGATCACGCTCGGTCGATCAGGGGCGGACGGTCACGCGGGTCGAGAACGTGTCGTCGACGAACGGCGCGACCTTGGCCTTCGCGAGCGCGGAGCGCACGCACTCGTCCTCCGGCTTCGAGCCGCGCAGCTCGACGCGCGCGACGGTGCCGTCCGACTTGAAGACGACCAGGCCGCTGCGGACCGGATCGTCCGGCCCGAGGCACGCCC
>JAHBWF010000161.1 GCA_019637105.1 Labilithrix sp. | reverse complement strand
CCACCGAGGAGCAGCACGAGGTGGTCCTCATGCGGAGCGAGGAGTACGCGCGCGCGTGCGCCGACGACGCGGCGTTCCTCCGCCGGTTCATGCTCCTGCCGTTTTCGATCGCCGATCGTCGCGGCGGCAAGGCGTTCGAGCTGACCGGCGACGAGGGCGTCGTGCGCTCGACGCGCGAAGGGCTGGCGAAGCTCCGGCCGGTGCGCGAGGGCGGGACCGTCACCTACGGGGGGCAGACCCACCCGGCGGACGGCGCCGCGGGGTGCGTCGTGACCACGGAGGCGCGCGCGCGCGAGCTCTCGACCGATCCGTCCGTGCGCGTCCGCCTCGCGGGCTTCGGTCAGGCGCGCGTCGATCGCGGGTTCATGCCCGAGGCGCCCGTGCCCGCCGCGCGGCGCGCCCTCGATCGCGCGGGCTTGGCGATGAGCGACGTCGTGGCCGTCAAGTCGCACAACCCCTTCGCGGTGAACGACGTCGTCTTCGCGCGCGAGACGGGCTTCGATCTGCGCGCGATGAACCGCTACGGCTGCTCGCTCGTGTGGGGGCACCCGCAGGCTCCGACGGGGCTCCGCGCGATCCTCGAGCTCGTCGAGGAGCTCGTGCTCCGCGGCGGCGGCGTCGGCCTCTTCCAGGGCTGCGCGGCCGGCGACACGGGCATGGCCGTCGTCGTCGAGGTCACGCAGGCCAAGCCGTAGGCCGCGCGGTCGGCTCAGCGGCCGCCGAGGCCCGCCCGCTTCAGCTTCGTGATCCGGAGGGCGAGCTCGATCTCGAGGCGGAGCTCGCCCTGAGACGGATCGCCGCCGAGGATCTCCGAGAGCCTGCGGAGCCTGTACTTCAGCGTGTTGACGTGGACGCCGAGCCGCTGCGCGGTCACGCACGGGCGGAAGCCCGCGTCGACGAGCACCTCGAGCGTCTCCATCAAGCGCCCGCCGCGCTTCTTCGTGTCGGCGGCGCAGACGGCGCCGAGCACCCGCTCGACGAACGCCGCGTGGTCGCGCGCGGGGTCGGTGCTGAGCAGGAGCCGATAGATCCCGAGCTCGTCGAAGAAGACGGGCCTCGCGGCGATCGCGAGGCGCTCGGCCGCGACGAGCGCCTGCTCGGCCGTCGCGATCGACTCGGCGATGTGGCGCTCGTCGCGCGCGACCTCCCCGACGCCCCACTGCAACGACAGGGAGAGCCCGGGGTCGCGCCGCGCCGACGCGAGCGCCTCCGTCACCTCCTCGGCGAGCGCGCCGTCGCGGAGGCGCGCGACGTCCGCGTGCCCGAGGACCGCGACGAAGCCGCTCCGCCAGGGCGACAGCGCGCCGTCGACGCCGACCTCGGCGAAGGCGTCGCGGAGGGCGCGATCGATGACGGGCGTCACGTGCGCGACGCGCGCCCCTCCGCGGGGCGTGGCCGCGTGGACGCGGACGCAGACGGCGCGCCACGGCGCCGCCGCGGTGCAGCCGAGGCGGCGACGCACGACGGCGGGGTCGGCGGGGCGGCGCTCGTCGACCAGATCCTGGAGCAGATCTCCGACGAGGCGCTTCTTCACCTCGAACGTGGCGCGCTCGTTGAGCAGCTCGAGCGTGAAGACGGAGGCGGCGGAGTCGAGCACGCGCAGGTCGATCGCGCGCGCGTCCTCGGGCCCCTCCTTGCGCACGACCAGGTAGCCGCCGAGCTCGTCACCCACCGTGAGCGGCGCGGAGCACGCGAGCGAGGTCTCGCTCGGCCCGAGCGCGATCTGGAGCGAAGACGAGGAGCGCGTCGCGTCCGCCCGCCCCTCGAGCTCGTCGCGCAGCGCCGCGGTCAACGCGGCGTCGACGTCGCCCGCGCTCGCGACGAGGTGGAGATCCGCGTCGAACACGAGCACCGGCCGGCCGACGAGCCTGCCGAGGACGGCGGCCAGCGGCGCGAGCCCGCGGCCCTCGAACGTCGTGCGCGACAGCTCCCGGTGGACGAACATCGCGCGCTCGAGGCGACGGTGCTCTTCCTGGGTACGACGGAACGCGCGCGCCGCGTGCACGCCCGAGGCGAGCAGCGGCGAGAGCTGCTCGAGGGTCGCGCGGTCGTCGTCGGTGAACGGACCGCTCCGCTTGTTGATCGCGTGGAAGACGCCGACCGCGCGGTCCCCGACCCGCAGGGGGATCGTGAGCGTGTTGTACGTGTCGAACATCTCGACGAAGCGCTGGATGTACCGCGGATCGCTGCGCACCTCGTTGCCGATGCTCGAGGTCTGCGAGAGGAACACGCGCACGGCGTTGCCGCCCGCGGAGAGCGGCACGCGGTACGCGCCCACGACGTCGTCGGCGTAGACGCCGAACGCCGGCTTCTGGAGCACCAGCTCGTCGGTGACCTCGTCGTAGAGCATCACGCCGCCGGCCTTCGCGTCGACGATGCGGCACATGCTCTCCGTGAGCGCGCGGAGCGCTTGCTCGTAGTCCGTCGTGTTCGCGAGCGCCGAGCCGACGCTCCCGAGCGCGCGGAGCAAGCGGCGATGCTCGTCGTCGCGCGACGGAGAGGGCAGCTCGAGCGTTCTCTGCGCGTCCGCGCGGCCGACCGTCGCCATCGCAGAAGCGTCCGGCAAACGAGCGAAGCTCGCAAGCGACCGTTGTCGGATCGGACGAAGAAATGCGACCGCGTTTGGCTCCGCCGAACGATGACAGACGCGCTCGATTCGGCGATTCCTACTGGATGCGAGCGCTCGCCCGCGCGCGCGGCTGAGGCCGTTCGGACACTGCGTCGCGTCATTGTTGCAATGCGTCGAACGACGCGGCGCGCAAGGAAGGAGGCTGCCTCTTGTACAGCGTGGACATCGACACCGGCGGAACGATGACCGACGCGCTCGTCAGCGGCGCGAGCAGTACGGCGAGCGACGCGCACCCGAGCGGTCCGCTCGCGATCAAGGTCGAGACGACGCCCCACGACGTCACGGTCTCCTTCCTCGCCTGCCTCGAGTCGGCGGCGTCGGAGCTCGGCTTCGACTCGCTCACGACGTTCCTCGACGACGTCGCGGTCATCCGCTGGTCGTCGACGATCACGTCGAACGTGCTCGCGCAGCGGACGGGGCCGAAGCTCGGCCTCGTCGTCTCGACGGGGCACGAGGACGACCTCTACGCGAAGGACGCGAAGGACCTCGAGCACGTGGTGCCGACGCTCGTGCGCCGGGAGCACGTCGCGAGCCTCGCGGCCGACGCGACCGACGACGAGATCGTCCGCGTCGTGAAGAAGCTCTTCGATCGCGGCATACGGCGCGTGAGCGTCTCCCTCGAGGGCGCGTTCCCGGACGGCGCGCGCGAGCAGCGGATCCTTCGGGTGATCGGCGAGCAGTTCCCCGATCACTTCCTCGGATCGATCCCGGCGCTCGCCGGCAGCGACATGCTCATGCGACCGAACGACGCGTCGCGGACGTTCTTCGCGCTGATGAACGCCTACGTCCACGGATCGCTCGCGAGCTCGCTGTTCCGCGCGGAAGACAAGGTCAAGATCGAGCACCGCTGGAAGGGCGACATCCTCGTCGGGCACCTCAACGGCGGCGTCGCGCGGATCGGCAAGACGAAGGCCGTCGACACGCTGGAGTCGGGCCCGCTGTTCGGCACGCACGCGTGCGCGCGCATCGCGGCCGCGAGCGGCGCGGACAAAGTCCTCGCGATCGACGTCGGCGGCACGACCGCGAAGGCGAGCGCCGTCGACGCGGGCCGCCCCGTGATGCTCCCGCGCGCGACCTTCTTCGGGATCCCCGTGGAGACGGCGTTCCCCCTCTTGCGCTCCGTCGCCCTCGGCGGCGGCAGCGTCGCCCGCGTCGAGGGCGGCGCCGTGGTGCTCGGGCCGGAGAGCATGGGCGCCGCCCCGGGACCGGCGTGCTACGGGCTCGGCGGCACGAGCGCGACGCTCACCGACGCGCTCGTCGTCCTCGGCGTCGTGTCCCCGACGGCCTTCCTCGGCGGGCGGCGCAAGCTCGACGTCTCGCTCGCGGAGAAGGCCGTCCAGGAGAACGTCGCGACGCCGCTCGGCGTCTCGCTCCGCGACGCCGCCCGTCGGATCGAGCGCAAGGCGGCGCTCATGATCGCGGAGCTCGGCCGCGAGGCCATGGTCGAGGCCGGTTGGCCGAAGGACGCGCCGGTCAGCCTCTACGCCTACGGCGGCAACGGCCCGCTCTTCATCACCGACGTGGCGCGCGAGCTCGGCGCGAGCGAGGTCCGCCTGTTCGCGCTCGGCTCCATCCTCAGCGCCTACGGCTCGGCCGTCTCCGACGTCCTGCACGTCTACGAGCGCGCGCTCGTCGGGAGCGATCGCGCGCGCGAGGCGGCGTCGGCCGCCGCGAGCCTCGAGGAGCAAGCGCGCCGCGATCTCCGCGGCGAGGGCTTCGACGCGGACCGGGCCACGTACGCGTGGGAGATCGTCGGCGCCGACGGGGCGCGCGCGAGCGCGACCGGATCGGCCGAGGAGGCGGTCCGGAGGCTCGGCGCCGGCGCGAGCTCCGTCCTCCTCCGCCTCTCCGCGAGCACCCCGGCGCTGCCGGAGGGCGGCCAGTTCGAGCTGCCCGATCGAGGCGCGTCGCCGGGCGAGCCCGCCCGATCCACGCGCGGAGACCGCGCGGTGTACGAGCACGCGTCGCTCCGCGGCAAGACGGTGACGGGGCCGTGCGTCGTCGACGGCGGCACGTTCACCTGGAACATCGCGAGCGGCTGGTCGCTCGCCGTCGACGGGCGCGGCGACGCGATCGCCAAGCTGTCCGAGCAGAGGGGAGGTCGACCGTGAGCCGTACGATCCTCGTGGGCGAGAACCTCGCCATGAACGTCGACACCGAGCGCTGGACGTGCGCGGCGTGCACGCGCGAGCTCGGCCCGGCGCGGGAGAACTTCAAGCACGGCCTGCTCGTGCACGAGCGCGACCCGCGCGAGATCCACCCGCCGCTCATCGAGGGGCCGTTCACGTTCTCGCCCGACCCGACGTGGATCCGGATCCTCGAGTTTTACTGCCCCGGCTGCGGGGTCCAGATCGAGACCGAGTACCTGCCCCCCGGGCACCCCGTCACGAACACGACGGAGATCGACGTCGACGCGCTCAAGCGCCGGCTCGGCGCCGGCGAGCTCGTCATCGAGAACGGCCGCTTGAAGGTGGTGGACGCATGAAGAGCGTGGACATCGACGTCGGAGGGACCTTCACCGACCTCGTCCTCACGTGGGACGACAAGCGCATCCTCGCCAAGGCGCCGACGACGCCCTATGACCTGTCGGCGGGCTTCATGAACGTCCTCGAGGACGGCGCCGAGCAGCTCGGCATCCCGCTCTCGAAGGTGCTGCCCGAGCTCTCGGTCGTCCGCTACTCGACGACCGTGGCGATGAACCGCCTCATCGAGCGGCGCGGCCCCCGCCTCGGCCTCATCACGACCGAGGGCCACGAGGACGCCGTGCTCATCGGCCGCGGCGCGCAGTGGACGGACGGGACGCGCATCGCCGAGCGGCGCAACCTCGCGGTCCAGCAGAAGCCGGAGCCGCTGGTGACGCGCCGGATGATCGTCGGCGTGCGCGAGCGCGTCGACTCGAAGGGCGCGGTGCTCCGCCCGCTCGACGACGACGACGTGCGCGACAAGCTCCGCTACCTCATGGACAACGGCGCCCGCGCGATCGCGGTCGGCCTCCTCTGGTCGTTCGCGAACCCCGCGCACGAGAAGCGCGTCCGCGAGATCATCCGCGAGGAGTACAAGGGCTACCACGTCGGGTACCTGCCCGTGGTGCTCTCGCACGAGGTCGTCGGCAAGGTCGGCGAGTACGAGCGCACGATGACGGCGATCCTCGACGCCTACCTCCAGGGCTCGATCAAGCTGGAGCTCGAGGCGACGTGGGACAAGCTTCGCGAGGCCGGCTACCGCGGCAGCTTCCTCATGACGCACAACACGGGAGGCAGCGCGGAGATCTTCAAGACCACCGCGAGCCGCACGTACAACGGCGGCCCGATCTCCGGGCTGATGGGCAGCTACCACATCGCTCGGGAGCTCGGCTTCAAGAACGTGATCGCGAGCGACGTCGGGGGGACGAGCTTCGACCTCGGGATGGTCGTCGACGCGAGCGTCCGCAGCTACGAGTTCCGCCCGGTCATCGATCGCTGGATGGTCGGCATCAGCATGCTCCAGACCACGACGATGGGCGCCGGCGGCGGCTCGATCGCGTGGGTCAACAAGCTCCTCAACCGGCTCGAGGTCGGGCCCAGGAGCGCCGGCGCGATGCCGGGCCCCGCGTGCTACGACCTCGGCGGCACCGAGCCCACCGTGACCGACGCCGACGTCGCGCTCGGCTACATCTCGCCGAACAACTACTTCGGCGGCCGCATGCAGCTCAACCGCGACAAGGCCGTCCGCGCGATCGAGCGCGCGATCGCCAAGCCGCTCGGCGTGCCCGTCGACGAGGCCGCCGCGCTGATCCGACGCGTCGTCGAGAGCCACATGGCCTCGGCGATCCAGCGCGAGGTGCACCTGCGCGGCTACCGCCCGAGGGACTTCGTGCTCTTCAGCTACGGCGGGGGCGGCCCCACCCACGTCGCCGGCTACCGCGCCGAGGTGCCCACCGCGGTGATCTTCCCGCAGTCGCCCGTCTTCAGCGCGCTCGGCAGCTCGGTCATGGACATCATGCACGTCTACGAGCTGTCCCGGCGCATGGTCTTCATGGAGGCCGTCACGCAGAAGCTCACGACGGACTACGACGCCTTCAACGCCGCGGTGAGGTCGCTCGTCACGCAGGCGAAGCTGGACCTCAAGACCGAGGGGCTCCCGGTCGACGAGGCCGTCTTCTCGCTCGAGCTCGACATGCTCTACGGCGGGCAGGTCCACGTGAAGCGCATGGCGTCGCCGCACCTGTTCATCGAGGACGAGGCGCAGGCCCGGGCGGTGTACGACGCCTTCGAGCAGGAGTTCGCGGCGTCGTTCAGCCCCCACGTGGTGAACAAGCCGGGCGGCGTCTACCTCGACAGCATGATCGTGAAGGCGACCGTGCCGACCGAGAAGCTGTCTCTGCCGACGCTCCCGCTGAAGGGCCCGAGCCCGGCGGCGGCGCGCAGCGGGACCCGCTCGGCGTACTGGCCGGAGAGGAAGGAGCGGATCGACACGCCGGTCTACCGCTTCGAGAGCCTCTTGCCCGGAAACCGCGTCGACGGGCCGGCGATCGTCGAGGCCGAGTTCACGACCGTGGTGGTCCCCCCCGGCGAGACGTTGACCATCGACGAGCGCGGACTCGGCATCCTCCGAGCCGCCGAAGGAGGCGCACGATGAGCATCCCCACGCTCGAAGAGAAGCTTCGCGCGCTCAAGGTCTCGGCCCCGACCGCGATCGAAGAGGCGTGCCTCGCGAAGGTCTCGCGCGGCGACTACGAGATCGGCGTCCAGCGCACCGCGGACATCCTCGACGAGGGCTACGAGGTGTTCATGCGGTCGTGCCGCAGCTCGATGGGCATCGCCGGCGACTCCATCGTCGCGATCTTCAACGCCGCGGGCGACCTCGTGAACGCCTCCGCCGGCACGTACCTGCACGCCGTCATCCCGCCGATCGTCATCAAGTACATCCTGAGCCGGTACCGAGAGAACCCCGGCATCGAGGACGGCGACATCTGGTACACGAACGACGCGCTCTACGGCGGGATCCACAACCCCGATCAGGTCGCGATCGTGCCGGTCTTCTACGACGCGGAGCTGATCGGCTGGACGGCGGCGCTCTCGCACACGACCGAGACGGGCGCCAAGGAGCCCGGCGGCATGCCGCTGTCGGCCACGAGCCGCTTCGACGAGGGCATGAACCTCCCGCCGACGAAGATCGGCAAGAACTTCCGGCTCAACGAGGACATCATCGAGCTCTTCGCGGCCTTCGGCATCCGCGCGGAGCAGATGGTCACCGTCGACCTCAAGGCGCGCGCGACCGCCGCCGATCGCGTCCGCACGCGCCTCGTCGAGATGTGCGACCGCGAGGGGGTCGACTTCGTGCGAGGGCTCTTCCGCAAGATGCTCATGGAGGCCGAGTCCGGCGCGCGCCGGCGCCTCCGCGCCTGGCCCGACGGCGTCTACCGCTGCGTCAACTTCAGCGACGCGGCGGGCCTCGAGCGCGGCCTCATCCGGAACTGCGCGATGACGATGACGAAGAAGGGCGACACGCTGCTCGTCGACTTCTCCGGCACGAGCCCCGAGAACCTCTCGAGCTACAACGCGCACCCGCAGGCCGTCGTCGGGCACCTCGCGAACTACATCTACGAGTACGTCTTCCACGACCTGCCCATCTCGAGCGCGACGTTCCAGCCGATCGACTTCGTCTTCCCGGAGGGGAGCTGCCTCAGCCCGACCCCGCGCGCGGCGACGAGCAACTCGGTCATGATCTGCACCGGCGCGATGAGCGCCATCGCGAACTGCATCGGCCGCGCGCGCTTCGCGACGAGCGAGTGGCGTCAGGTCACCGCCTCGATGGGCAACGGCGGCAACGCCTCCGTCATCGCGGGCCTCTCGCAGTGGAACGTGCCGTTCGCGGACATGCTCGCCTACCCGATCAACACGGAGGGGCAAGGCGCGCGCGCCTGCTGCGACGGCATGAACGCCTACGGCTTCCCGTGGTGCGCGTTCGGTCGCGCGCCCGACGTCGAGAGCATGGAGAACGAGTTCCCGATGCTCGTCCCGTTCAGCCAGCACTGGCCGGACAGCGGCGGGCACGGGAAATTCCGCGGCGGCGTGGGCACGGCGCAGTTCTGGTCGGCGCACCACGTCCCGATGGTGTTCTTCATGTCGATCGCCGACAACAGCACCATCCAGACGCCGCAGCCGCTCTTCGGCGGCTACGCGCCGCCCACCGTGCCCGGCGTGACGCTCAAGGGCGTCAACGTCACCGAGCTCGTCGGAAAGCTCGGCAGCACGCCCCTCGACTTCAAGAGCCTCATCGAGGGCAAGTACGGCGAGCTCGTCGCCGAGCCGTACGGTCGCTCGGTCCGCCCCGTCGGCGAGGAGCAGACGCTCACGATCGGGCTCTCGACGGGCGGCGCCGGCTACGGCGATCCGCTCGAGCGCGACCCGAGGGACGTGGAGCGCGATCTCGTGGCGGGGCTCGTCTCCGAGTGGAGCGCGACCCACGTCTACAAGGTCGTGTGGGATCCGAAGAAGGAGCGCGTCGACCTCGACGCGACGGCGAAGGCCCGCGCGGACGAGAGGAGGGCGAGGCTCGAGCGAGGCAAGCCCTTCCACGAGTTCGTGAAGGGCTGGAGCGAGAAGAAGCCGCCCGCGGACGTCCTCCAGCTCTACGGCTCGTGGCCCGACGCGAAGCCCCTGCAGCCGGTCTTCCGTCCTTGAGGACGCGAACAGGATGCCCGTGAGCGACTCTCTCCCGCCGCGCAAGCGCGCCCAGGCGATCTCCAAGGCCGGTCCGGAGGCCGCGCGGATCGCGTTCCCGCACGCGTTCGAGGCGGCGGCCGAGGTCTCGGCGCGGCCGCTCGCGGCGTTCCTCGAGGACCCGACGCAGCTCGCGAACGGGCTCGCCGAGCTCGCGCGGGCGATCGGCTCCGACGGGATCGTGTGCCTCGACGGCCTCGGGCTCGACCGCGTCGACGCGGCGGCCGCGGCCTCGGCGCCGAGCCGCCTCGCGTCGCGCCGCGTCGCCGCGAGCCTCGAGGCGACGCGGCGACTGCGCGCGACGTTCGCGGACGGCGCCGCGCTCGTCGTCGTGGTCGACGGCCCCGCGGCGCTCGCGGCGGCGGCCGCCGCCGGCGGGGAGATCGACGCAGGGGCGATCGAGGACGCCGGCGCGGTGCTCTCGGCGGTCGTCCGCGCCTTCGCGGAGGCCGGCGCGGATCTCTTCCTCGTGGACGACCCCGCGGAGGTCTCCGAGCGAGACGCGTGGAGCGACGCGCTCACGACGGCCTCGCGCGTCGCGAAGTTCCATCGAGGAGCGGCCTACGTCCGCGCCGCGGGCGCCGCCTCGCCGCTCCCCTCGCCCGCGGCGATCCCCCTCGACGCGCCGGCGCCGGCGCCGCGCGGCGTCGTCACGACGAGCGCGCGGGTCGCGCGCCTCGACTTGCCTGCCATGACCGAGTGGATGCGCGCGGTTCGTCTCGAGACCGCGTGAGAGGACCAAGTGGAGAGGACGTATTTCAACCCCGCCGTCGAGACGATGGCCGACGACGCGCGGCTCGCGATGCAGCTCGCGAAGCTCGAGGAGCAGCTCGCGTACGTGATCGAGCGCTCGCCGTTCTACGCGAGGAAGCTCGCGGGGGTCACGCCGGCGCGCGTGCGCTCGCTCGCCGACCTCGCCGCGCTGCCGTTCACGGAGAAGTCGGAGCTGCTCGCCTCGCAGACGGCGGTCCCGCCGCTCGGCGAGCACCTCGCCGCGCCGGTCGAGTCCGTCATCCGCGTGCACGCCTCGAGCGGGACGACGGGCCGCCCGAGCTACGTGGCGATCACGAGGCGCGACCGCGACGCGTGGTCGGAGGTGGTCGGGCGCGTCTACTGGTGCGAGGGCGTGCGGCCGGCCGACGTGATCATCCACGGCTTCGGCCTCTCGTTCTTCGTCGGCGGGCTGCCGCTCAAGGACGCGATCGAGGAGATCGGCGCCATGTTCGTGCCGATCGGCGTCGGCGCGTCCGAGCGCCTCGTCACGACCGCCCTGGATCTGCGCGCGACCCAGCTCACCTGCACGCCCTCCTACACGCAGTACCTCGCCGATTACTGTCGGGACAAGCGCGGCGTCGATCCGCGGGAGCTCGGCTTCCGGCGCGTGATGCTCGGCGCCGAGCCCGGCGGCGGGATCCCGGCGGTGCGCGAGCGCATCGCGCGCGACTTCGACGCGAAGGTGACCGAGGGCCTGGGCAACGCCGACCTCGTCCCCGTCTACGCGGCGAGCTGCGACGAGAACGACGGGATGCACTTCCTCGCGCCCGACCACCTCTTGCTCGAGGTCGTCGATCCCGAGACGGGCCGCGCGCTCCCCGTGGAGGACGGCGTCTCGGGCGAGCTGGTCGCGACGCACCTCGATCGCGAGGCGGCGCCGCTCGTGAGGTTCCGGACCCGAGACCGCGTCACGCTCTCGACCACGCCGTGCCCCTGCGGGCGCACCGGCCCGCGGATCCGCTGTTTGGGGCGCACCGACGACATGCTGATCGTCAACGGCGTGAACGTGTGGCCGTCGGCGATCCGCGACGTGGTCGAGGCGTTCGCGCCCGAGACGACGGGCGCGTTCGAGGTCCCTCTCTCCGAGCCGCCGCCGAAGGTCGCGCCGCCGCTTCGCCTCCGCGTGGAGCACGCGCGGGGCGCCGTCGACCTGGCCGCGCTGAAGAAGCGGCTCGAGGGCACGCTGCACGACAAGCTCGTCGTGCGCGCCGACGTCGTGCTCGTCCCCGAGGGCACGCTCCCTCGCTTCGAGATGAAGGCGTCGTACCTGAAGCGGGAGTACGAGGAGCGCTGACGGGCTCGCGCGCGCGGCGCGGGAGGAGGCCCCGCGCGCCCGTTGCGCAGAACGCGCAGCCGGCGGCGCGTTCGGCGCGGCGCGCGCGGCGCGAGGGAGCGGCGCGCGGAGGTCCTCGCGCGGACGCGTGATCCGACGTTGACGCCCGCGCGGCACGCCTCGGCACACGGCGCCGACGTGGGAGCCGCGTAACCGCGCGAGATCGCGCGTGCGGTCCGCGGGACCGCCGCTTGCAGACGGCCGGGCCATGTCGTTCGTCGCACGTCGCTTCGGGAGCGCCGGTCTCGTCCCCGTCACCGAAGGCGGCGCGGCGTCCTGTCCGGCCCCGTCGCCGTCCGGCGTCTCGCTCCGCGCGCCGGTCGTCATCGTCGTCGGCGTCGACGACGTCGTCGCGCGGGCGTGCAAGGTGGCGGCGCTCCAGGGAGACGTCGGCTTCGTCCGCGCGTCGCAGGGCGTCGCCGCGTGCCGGGCCATCCGCGACGCCCGGCCCACGGTCGTCGCGCTCGGCTCGTCGCTCTGGCGCGACGAGACGTACGCGATCGCCGAGGCCGCGCGGAGCGCCGGCGCTCGGGTCGTCCGGCTCGACGCCGGCGCGCCCGCGGAGCGCGTCGCGATCGAGCTCGTGGTCGCCGCGATGACCGACACGTTCGCGGCGACGGGCTGAGCGGGCGCGGGCGCCGCTCGGACGCGTCGCGGCGCGCGCCGGGAGGCGCACACCGGGAAGACGCGCGCGTCGCGCTACCGCCGGAGCAGGCGCTGGTACCTCGAGGAGGCGTCGTAGAGGACGTCGAGCGCGGCGTTCACCTCGCGCGACAGCCGCCGCCGCGCCTCGACGATCGTCGCCGGGACGCGCAGCGCGAAGAGCGACGACCGCGGCACGCGCGGGTGATGGCCGCCCTCCTGCGCCGCCGCGAGCACCGACTGCGCGCGCTCGCCGAGGAGGAACGGCAGGAGGAACGCGAGGTCGTCTCCCTCGCGCCGCGGCGCGAGGACGTAGAACTCGGTCGACACCGCGAGCGGCCGGTCCGACGCGGCCTCGAGCGCGCGCGGGTGGACGAGCGCGATCTGCCGCAGGTACGGCCGCAGGCGCGAGACGACGAGGTCCCCTGCCCGGGCGCTCTTCTTCGCGCTCCTGGCCGCGGGCGCCGCGCGGACGGCCGCCGGGATGTCGAGCAGGCCGTCGCGCGCGTGGGTCGTGTCGAGGACCACCGCGCGCGGGGCCGACTCCGCGCGCTCGCGCCGCTCGACGACGAGGTCGCCGAGCGGGATCCCGTCGCCCGCCTCGGCCGCGGCCACCCAGCGCTCGGGCGCGAGGACGACGTCCTCGCCGAGCTCGGCGAGGGAGCGCACCGCGCGCTTCACGCGAAGCCCTCGGCGTCGAGGAACGGGCGGAGCTCGGCCGCGACGTCGTCGAGGTCGTGGTCGAGATCCCCGTCGCTCCGGAAGACGGGCTCGCCCCCCGTGTCCTTTCCGGCGCGCTCGCTGACGACGAGCATCGTCCGCTCGTCCGGGCTCGCGGCGGCGAGCTCGAGGACGCGCTCGCGCTTCTGCGCGAAGAGCACGAAGGTGCGCTGCGACGTGTGCGGGAGGAACGTCTCGCGCGGGAGGCCGACGATCGCGAGCACCCGCGCGCGCTCGACGAGCCAGCGCCGGAGCGCGGCGAAGGCGGCGCCGCTCGCCTTGTTGTACGGCAGGACGATGCCGAGCCTCCCGCCGGGGCGGAGGAGCCCGAGCGCGCGCTCGAGGAACAAGACGTCGCGCTCCGGGGTGCGCACGAGGCGCGCGACGTCGAAGCCCTCGGCCGGCGCGCGCCCGGCGAACGGCGGGTTCGTCGCGACGACGTCGGCCGCGGGGAGCTCGGCGTCGCGCAGCCCGTCGGCGCGCTGGACCGTGCGCGGATCGGCGCCCGCCGCGAGGGCGAGGAGGCGCGCCACGCGGACGGCGCGAGGATCGACGTCGCAGCCGTGCGCGCGCGCGCCCGCCGCGCGCGCGTGCGAGAGGAAGGCGCCCGAGCCGCACGCGGGGTCGACGACGCACTCGCGCTTCGCCGGCGCGAGCATCCTCACGACGAAATCGACGACGTGGCGCGGCGTGAAGAACTGGCCTTTGTCCGACTTCGCGACGCGCGGGACGAGCGACTCGAACACGGCGTCGAGCGTGCTCTCGTCCTGGAGCGCGCTCGCGAGCAGATCGTCGACGCGCGCGAGCAGCGCGTCGCTCGCGTCCGCCACCGGGTCCACGTCGAGCACCGGGTGGCGGCGGACGGCCTCGGCGATCGCGCGGCGCAGCGGCATCTCCCGCGCGACGGCGATCCGCGCGGCCGCGACGGCGAAGACGATCTCGAAGGTGTCCTCGCCGCTCGTCGCGACGACCACCTCCTCCACGTGGCGGAGGACACTCGCGGCGCTCACGCCGGGACGGTGGCGCTTCGACATCGATGGCGGAACCTACGCGACGGAGCCGGAAAAGACGCGAGAAATGTCAGCCGGCGCGCGCTCGACGGGGCGCGCGCCGCGCGATCGGGGCGGAGCTCATCGATATCCCGACGAAGATATCCCACAAGGTGCGCCTGCGCCGCGCGGGGAGGCTCTTCCGCGGGCGCAGCGTCTCGCGAGCGTCTACGCGTCCGGGGCCTCGTCGGCGCGCAGGGCCCCGATGTTAGAAGCGTCGAGCCCCCATGAAGCCCTCGCAGATGTTCGCGTCGCTCTTCCTCCTCGGGACCCTCACCGCCGCGGGCGCTTGCGCCGAGGGCGCGGCGACCGACGCGACCGTGGCGGACCTCGGCGAGCCGACGAAGACCGCCGAGCCGACGGAGCCGACGGAGAGCGTGACGGTGCCGCCGAAGGGCGACGGCGACGACGATCCGGGCGACGACGACGACGGCGCGAGCAGCAGCGGCGGCTCGAGCAGCAGCGGCGGCGGCTCGAGCGGGACCGCGGACGCCGGCGGCGACGGCGCGAGCGGGACCCCGGACGCCGGCGGCAGCAGCGGCTCGAGCGGGGCCCCGGACGCCGGCTCCTGCGCGACGGTCGCGCCGAGCAACGCGTGCGGGCTCACCCCGCAGTGCGGCTGCGCGTCGAACGAGACGTGCGACGTCACGAACAAGTCGAACGGCGCCGTCGGCTGCATCCTCGCCGGCGGCGGTCCTCAGGGCTCGCTCTGCACGACGAGCTCGCAGTGCGCGGTCGGGCTCACGTGCGCCTACGGCGCCTGCCGCCCGTACTGCGCCGCGGAGAACACCGCGTGCGCGGGGACCGGGCTCGGGATGTGCGGTCAGTACTACGATCCGCCCGGGACCGCCGTGCCCAACTCGAAGGTGTGCACGATCACCTGCAACCTCCGCAGCCCGAGCGCGGCGTGCGGCTCGAACACGTGCATCTGGGACGGCAGCCTCGGCGCGACGGACTGCGACGCGGCGGGGACGAAATCGCTGTACGCGACGTGCACGAAGTACAACGACTGCCAGCAGGGCCTGGCGTGCGTCTACCATCCGCTCTTCGGCTACGAGTGCGAGCGCTGGTGCCGCGTCGGCACCAACAGCGACTGCGGCCTGTTCGAGAGCTGCAAGGACGTCTACGGCGCGAACGCGCCGATGGAAGGCACGACGCGGCTCGGCCACTGCCAGTAGGCCGCAGCGCGGCCGCGGTCCTGCATCCGGCGTTCGACAATCGCCGGCGTTCGTCTACCCTTCGCTCCATCATGATCCCCGGAGTCGAGCGCGTCGCCGATCTCGATCTGGCCTGGGCGGAGACGCACCACGGAGCTCAGCTTCGCGCCGTCCGGCGGGCCGGAGGGCGCGTCCGCGAGAGGCTCGCCGCCGGCCCCCGCTGCATCGCGGTGCGGACCCTGCCGCTGACCACGCTGGTCTATCCGACGCGCTACGCGTTCTGGTCGGCGGCGTTCGCGCCGGCGCCGTTCGTGACGTTGACCCACCGGTGCGTGCTCGTGCAGTTCTTCCAGAGGGGGGAGCTCAAGCACCTCCTCTTCAACCCGACCGACGTCGACGGCGCCCGCGCCACGCCGTTCTTCGCGCGGATGATCGAGCGGCTCGGCCGGACGATGACCGACCTGGTCGCCAAGCGCTTCGACCCGCTCGAGCAGCAGCTCGCCCGTCACGGCCTCGCGCCCGAGGACATCGACTACGTCGCGTTCGACCACTTCCACACGCAGGACCTCCGCGGCCTGCTCGGCACGGAGGACGGCGCGCGGCCGCGGCGCTTCCCGAACGCGAAGCTCCTCGCGCCGAAGTGCGAGTGGGAGGACTGGGACGACCTCCACCCGCTCCAGCGCGCGTGGTTCGTCCGCGACGGCAAGCTCGGGGTGCGGACGGACGACGTCGTTCTCATCGACGGAGACCTCGCGCTCGGCGACGGCGTCATGCTGCTCCGCACGCCCGGGCACACGTCCGGCAACCAGACGCTCTTCCTCGCCACCGCGTCGGGCGTCTGGGGCATCAGCGAGAACGGCACGTGCGCCGACAGCTGGTCGCCGCTGGAGAGCCGGATCCGTGGCCTCTCGTCCACGTGCAAGAAGCAGGACCTCGACGTCGTCCTCAACGCGAACACCCCGGAGCTCGGCGCGGTCCAGTACACGTCGATGGTCCTCGAGCGCACGATCGTCGATCGGGTGCGCCGGGCTCCGGCGTTCGTCCAGATGTTCCCGTCGAGCGAGGTCACGCCGAGCCTGCTCGCGCCGGGCCTCACGCCGACGATCGTCCACGGCGCGATCACGCACGGCGAGCTCGCCCGGCCGCGCGCGCGCTCCGGAGCCTCGCCGTCCCCCCACGTCCAGGCCACCGCGTGAGCGACGACGATCCGACCCCGAAGGCCGAGCTCGGCGACGCCGAGACCGAGCGCGGCGACGCCGAGACCGAGCTCGGCGGCGCGCGCGCGTCGTGGGGCTACCCGCGCTTCGCGAAGGAGTTCCCGCGCCACCCGGAGCTCGACGCGCTGGTCGCCGCGTTCGCGCGCGGCGACTACGCGGCGGTGCGGGAGGGCGCGCCGAGGCTCGCGGCGTCGACGGACGACGTCGACGTCGCGCGCGCGGCGCGGACGCTCCGCGAGCGCATCGAGCCGGATCCGACCTCGAGGACGCTCTTCCTCTTCGCCGCGGCGCTGCTCGTGTTCCTCACGGCGTGGTGGGTCGCCCACGACGGCCCCGAAGGGAACGCGTCGCCCGCGCCGCCGAAGGCGGCCCCGAAGGTCGAGCACGTCGACTGACGCCCGCGTCAGCCGCGTCGCGCGAGCGCCGCGCGCGCGACCTCGACGTCCGAGAAGCGACGCGTCTCCGCCCCGAGGATCTGCTCCGTCTCGTGGCCCTTGCCCGCCACGAGGACCACGTCGTCGTCCGCCGCCTCGAGGATCGCCGCCGCGATCGCCTCCGCGCGGTCGAGCTCCGTCCGGACGCCGGCGTGGCCCTCGAGCCCGGCGGCCACGGCCCGGGCGATGTCGGCGGGCTCCTCGTCGCGCGGGTTGTCGGTCGTGAGGACGACGACGTCCGCCGGCCGCGCCGCCTCGCCCATCGGGCGGCGCTTGTCGCGATCGCGCTTGCCCCCCGCGCCGAAGACCACGAAGAGGCGCGCGCCGCCGGCGAGCGCCCGCGCGATCCCCACGGTGCGCG
>JAHBWF010000160.1 GCA_019637105.1 Labilithrix sp. | reverse complement strand
GTGCCGCGCGACGCTCGGCGCGCCCAAGTCGGCGAGCGGGTACAACGCCAAGGACCTCACGCTCCGCGGCACCGACGCGGCGTGGACGAGCTGCGCCAGGACCGCGATCAAGCAGCGGCCGGCGGGGCGCGTCGCGGGGACCGTGCGCATCCGGTTCAACGACAACCGGGTCTTCCGCGGCGCCGTCTGCTCGGGGTGCGCGCCCGCGCTCGCGGAGTGCATCGCGGCGTCGACGGGGAAGACCGCGAGCGTCAGCTTCCGAGGCGGCGATCAGACGGGCGATCCCGAATTCGACGTGCCCGTCACCTTCTCTTGCGACTGACCGATCCGGCGCTCCACGCGCTGTGGTACAGGGCGCTCGTGGTGGGAGCCACCGGGCGAGCCAGGTGCGTGGTCGCGATGCTCGTCGCGGTCGTCGCGATCAGCGCAGGGTGCGCCGCGCTCTCGCCCGAGACCGGCGACCTCCGCGCGGCGTGCGCCGACGAAGACTCCGATCCGGCGACGCGCGTGGTGTTCGCGACCGACATCCGTCCGCTGATGGACGGCGACGCGCCCGGGATCCGCGGCTGCAGGCGTTGCCACTACGGGAGCAGCTCGGACGGAGAGGGGCTCCTGGAGACGGGGCTCGATCTCGAGACGCTCCGGGCGCTGCGCCGCGGCGGGCGGAGATCGCCGCCCGACGCGATCGTCGTGCCGGGCAAGCCGTGCAGCTCCGTGCTCGTGCAGAAGCTCCAGGGGACCTTCGGGGGCGCGCGGATGCCCAAGGGGGGACCGCACTGGGACGCGTCCGCGCTCCAGCTCGTGAGCGACTGGATCGCCGAGGGCGCGGAGGGAGCCGACGACGAATGACCGCGCTCGCTCGTTTCCTGGCGGCGGCGCGCGCCGCGTCGACGGCCGGCGCGCTCGCCGGCGCCGCGCTCGTCGGCGTCGCGGCGTGCAGCGGCTCGCGCACCGAGGGCCTCGATTCAGGCAAGCTGCCGGAGAGCCTCCGCGCGGACTACGCGCTCTTCACCCAGCGTTGCTCGAAGTGCCACTCGCTCGCGCGGCCGCTCGCGGCGGGCATCACGGACGACGAGCAATGGTCGCTCTACGTCAACCGCATGCGGCGCCAGCCGGGCAGCGGGATCTCGTACGACGACCAGGAGCGGATCCTCCGGTTCCTCCGCTGGCACGCGGCGGAGCTGCGCCGGCGCGAGGCGGAGAAGAAGCCGCCGCCGGTGCCCTCCGCGTCGGCGCCTCCGCCGGTCACGCCCGCGCCGGCCGCTCCCGCGTCGACGACGTCGCCGGCGATCGAGGCCGCGCCCGGCGGGAAGGGACGCACGTGACGCTCGCGCGGTGGCGCCTCGGGCCTCGGGTCGGCGCGCTCTTCGTGGCGCTGGCGGCGCTCGCCGCGCTCGCGACGCCCGCGCGCGCGCTCGAGCGCAACTTCGCCGGCTCGGCGCAGCTCGACTACCACTTCGTCCCGACGTCGAGGGAGGCGAGGGCGTTCCCGAGCGCCTTCGACGGCTTCACGATGGAGTTCGCGGGCAAGCTCGCCGTCGACTTCTCGGAGAAGGTCTCGGCGAACATGAAGGTCTGCTACGGCTGCCACGGCTTCGAAGCGGACATGATGTACTTCGATTTCCGCGTCGCGGACGAGCTGAACTTCCGCGTCGGCCGCTTCAGCCCGAGCTTCGGAGCGTTCAACCTCCGGCACGATCCGGCGAACCATCGCCTGAGCGACAAGCCGCTGCCGTACGACATGGGGCGCATGCTCCGGATGCAGCAGTGGAACATGAGCGTCTTGCCGAGCCCGTTCCCCGACAACGGCATCGAGATCGACGGCTCGACGTTCATCGGGCAGTCCGCGCAGCTCGACTACGCCGTCTACGGCGTGACGGGCTTCAAGGCCGACGCCCGCCCGCTCGACGTCGACTTCAAGCTGTCGCGGAGCCCCGTGAGCTACTACGTCGACAACAACGCGCGCCCCACGGTCGGAGGGCGGGCCGCGCTCACGTACCGCCTCGGCGAGGCGAGCGACGTCACGCTCGGGGCGAGCGGCATGTTCGGGACGTACGATCCGGAGAACCAGCAGACGTACCTGATCTACGGCGCGGACCTGTCCCTCCGCCTCGGCGACACGAACCTCCGCGCGGAGTACCTCGCGCGGAGGACCACGTTCGACACGTCGGATCCGGGCGTCTTCAAGTACGCCGTCGCCGACGCGCGCGGCGACTTCTTCATGAAGCACGGCGCCTACGCCGAGATCGAGCAGGCGCTCACGCCCGAGCTCGACTTGATCGGGCGGGTCGACGGGATGCTCCGCGCCGGCAACGTCGAAGCCGCGAGCGAGCTCACCCGCCGCGCCTCCGTGGTGCGGTACACGGTCGGGACGGCCTACGCGATCGAGCGCGGTCTGCGGATCAAGCTCTCGACCGAGCTGTGGGATTTCAGCAACCGCGAGGTCGCGTCCGGCCGGAAGGTCGATCTGAGCATGCACGCGGCGCTCGCCGGCTCGTTCTGACGATCCGGGCGCGCCCTGCGCGCGCCGCCGCGGACGGACGAGCGGATGGACAAAAAGAGAGTGCCCAGGCGGCCTGACCACCTGGGCACGGAGGGCCTGCGCGTTCGGGGGGAGGGGGCTCGCGCAAGCCCGAGCTTTCGGACGGCGCCATCCATGCGCCATCACCTCCAGCAACATGGGGACGCCGTCGCCGCGATCAAGACCCCCTACGACGAAATGGGTCGCGGCGTCCGCGCGACGTCCACGCTCGAGCTCTACTTGCGCCGCGGAGGGTCGAGGTCTTCGGCGAGGTAGCTGAGGATGACCTCGTCGAGCGACTTGTCGCTCACGAGGTCGTCGCTGAAGATCGACGGCGACGCCTGCTTCGCGCTCGCGCCGAAGATCGCCGCGGGGCGAGCTGGAGCGTAGCGTCCCTCGCTCGGGGGCTTCGGCGTCGGCGTCGCGGCGGAGCGCGGGGACGCCGCGACCTGCCGCGGCGCCGCCGGGCGGGCCTGCGCCCCGCTCGGCTGAGCTCGACCCGGGCCGTGCTCGCCGTCGGCTTCGACGGCGCTGTACGTGCCCGTTCGCGGCTCCTTCGCGAAGAGGGTCTTCGGCGGGGGCGGCAGGTCGGCCTGCTGGAAGAGCGGGCTCGCGCCCGAGTCGCGCTCGAGCGCGTCGAAGTCGAGCGTGAGCTCCTGCGCCGAGCGTCGCCGCTCCGGCTCGCGGGCCGTCTTCGGCTCGAGGTCCGCGTCGCGGCGTGCGCTTGCGCCGGCGGAGATCGCCGGATCGGTCACCGACTGCGGCGGAGGGAGCTCGTCGCGGAGCAGCGCCTCGACCTCCAGCGGGAGCGGCGGATCCGCGTCGAGCGCGGCGTGCGAGGCGACCGCGCGGTGCCCTTCGTCGATCGTCACGGGAGCGACGTCGTCGGTCGGGACGCTCCGCGGCGCCTCGGGCGTCGTGATCGGGCCCGGCGACGCGTCGGCGGCGTGGGCGTCGGGCGCGGCCGGGAGCCGGTCGCTCGAGACCGTCACGGCCGACACGACGGCCACGTCGTGGACGGCGATCTCGACGACGGGCTCGCTCGCCGCCGCCGCGTTCGCTTCGGGGCCCGGCGCGGGCGCGTTCGCTTCGGGGGTCGTCGCGGGCGCCGTCGCGGCGCTCGCGGGCGCCGCGACGGTCGCTCCGCCGATGGCCGCCGGGGTCGGCGCGACGACCGCGCCGCTGGGCTTCTTCGCGCCGTCGACGAGCGCGTCGAACTGGCCGTCGCGCAGGGCGACGAACATCGCCTTGTGCTGCTCCTTCATGAGCGCGCGCACGGTCTCGCTCATGTTGTCGGCGCCGACGTGCTCGGCGTACGACTTCTTCACGCTCTTCAGGATGCGCCCGCCGTCCATGAAGAGGTGCGTGATGATGTGCGGGTGGTTGACGCCCGAGTCCTCGGTCTGGATGTGGAAGACGCGCCCTCGGTGGCGGACGTTGTTGTTGTATCCGAGGAGCGGCGACTGAAACTTGGCCATCCGAACCGACTCCGGACAACCGTAACACGGCTCGGCGTTCGCGGTCGCGTCTGAGGCGTGACGGCCCTCGCCCGGCGCCCGTGTGGGCAAGCGCCTTCTCCCCGCGGGCTCCCGCGGGCGCTCAGGTCCCGACGATGCCGGAGAGGCAGCGCTCCCGCGCCCCGCGGAGGTCCGCGGCCGGGACGTCGAGCCGGTGGGCGCCGGCGCGGATCGAGAGCGTCGCGCCCGGTCCCGCCGCGGTCGTCCGCCCGACGACCTTCGCCGGGACGCCGGCGGCCTTCGCGCGCGCGAGCACGTCGGCCTCGTGGGCGGCGCCGGTCGAGATCACCACGCGCGACGGCGCCTCGCCGAAGAGCGCGCCGGCGGCGGAGCCCGTCGTCGCGGGCAGCTCGATCTCCGCCCCGACGAGGCTCGGCCCGGTGCAGCAGCACTCCGCGAGCGCGACGGCGAGCCCGCCGTCGGCGGCGTCGTGCGCGCTGGAGAGCACGTGGGCGCGGGCGAGCTCGAGCACGAGCCGCTGGAGGCGGACCTCGGCGGCGAGGTCGATCCGCGGCGCGGGCCCGCCGAGCTGGCCGGTCTTCATCGCCTGGTACTCGCTCCCGCCGAGCGCCTCGTCGCCCTCCCCGAGCAGGACGACGACGTCTCCCTCGCGGGCGAACCACTGCGTGACGACGTCCTCGGGCTCGCGGACGAGGCCGACGGCGGCGACGGTCGGCGTCGGGAGGATCGGCCTTCGCCCCGCGGCGTCGTTCGTCTCGTTGTAGAGGCTGACGTTGCCGCTGACGATCGGGACGTCGAGCGCGCGGCACGCCTCGCCGAGCCCGTCGATCGCCCGCGCGATCTGGTCCATCGTCCCCGGGTCCTCCGGGCTCGCGAAGTTGAGGCAGTCGGTGACGCCGATCGGCTCGGCGCCCGAGCACACGAGGTTCCGGCACACCTCGGCGATCGCCATCTTCGCGCCGTCCTCCGCGGAGAGCTCGACGAAGCGCCCGTTGCAGTCGACCGCGAAGGCGAGGTGCTTCATCACGACGGCGCCGTCGCGCTCGCACGGGACCCGGACGACGGCGGCGTCGGAGCCGGGGCGGACGACGGTGCCGCCGCGGACGATGTGATCGTACTGGCGCCAGATCCAGGCGCGCGAGCCGACGTTCGGCGACGCGAGCAGCGCGAGGAGATCGGCGCGCGGGTCGGTCGTGTCCGGCACCGCGACGTCGGCGCGCGGCGGCGCGGCCTTCCTCGGGCGATCGTAGACGGGCGCGGCGTCGGTGAGCGACGCCACGGGGATGTCGGCGCAGACGCGCTTTTCGCCGCGCGGCGGCGCTCCGTCGAGCGGGTCGTAGCCGGGGGTGGCCGTGACGACCCAGCGCTTGGTGTCGGTCACGCGGCCGACGACGGCGCAGTCGAGGTCCCACTTCTTGCAGACGGCGAAGACCTCGTCCTCGCGGCCGCGCTTCGCGACGAGGAGCATGCGCTCCTGCGACTCGCTGAGGAGGATCTCGTACGGCGTCATCTTCCGGGCGCGTCGCGGGATCTTGTCGAGGTCGAGCTCGAGCCCGTTGTCGGCGCGGCCCGCCATCTCGACGCTCGACGAGGTGAGCCCGGCGGCGCCCATGTCCTGGATGCCCTCGAGCACGCCCGCGGCGAACAGCTCGAGGCACGCCTCGATCAGCAGCTTTCCCATGAAGGGATCGCCGACCTGCATCGTCGAACGCACGCCTTTCTTGATCGAGCTGGCGGTCGCGAGCTCGCCCTTGCCTTCCTTGGCTTCACCGAACTCGTCCGACGCCATGGTGGCGCCGTGGATGCCGTCGCGGCCGGTCTTCGCGCCGATGTAGAGGATGGGGTTGCCGACCCCGGCGGCGCGCCCGTAGAAGATGCGGTCCGCGCGCGCCACGCCGCAGGTGAACGCGTTGACGAGGATGTTGCCGTCGTAGCTCGGGTCGAACTGGACCTCGCCGCCGACGGTGGGGACGCCGATCGAGTTGCCGTAGCCGCCGATGCCGGCGACCACGCCGCGGAGCAGCTCCGGCGTGCGCGGGTGATCCGGCCGGCCGAAGCGGAGCGAGTTCAGCCCGGCGATCGGCCGCGCGCCCATCGTGAAGACGTCGCGGAGGATGCCGCCGACGCCCGTGGCGGCGCCCTGGTACGGCTCGATGAAGCTCGGGTGGTTGTGCGACTCCATCTTGAAGACGGCGGCGAAGCCGTCGCCGATGTCGACGACGCCCGCGTTCTCGCCGGGGCCCTGGATGACGCGCGGCCCCTTCGTCGGCAGGCGCTTCAGGTGGACGCGCGACGACTTGTAGCTGCAGTGCTCGCTCCACATGACGGAGAAGACGCCGAGCTCGGTGTACGTCGGGGCGCGGCCGAGGGCGCCCTCGATGCGGCCGTACTCCTCCGCGGTGAGCTTGTGCTGCTTGATCACGGCCGGCGTGATCGGCAGGTCGCCCGGGAAGTTCGGGGTGGGGTCGCCCGCCGAGGAGGGGCCGCGGCCCGCGTCGAGTTCCGTCGCCATGAGCGCCCTCTTAGCCGGTCCGATCCGGCGGGTCGAGGGGGCGCAGGCCGGCGTCGTCGCGTCGCGCCGTCCCGGCGCCCGGACCCCGCGCGTCGGGGCGTTCCGGCGTCACCGGGGCGTCCTCGCGCGGCGCCCGCGCGATCCCCGCGGGGATCTTCGCCCGTCCGCCGAGGCCCGCTTCTTGTTGGTCGAGCTCCGGCGTGCACGAGCTCTCGCTGATGGATGACGTCGTCGCCGCGGTGGCGCGCGAGCTCCGCGGAGCGCGCGTGCACGTCGTGCGGCTCGTCGTCGGGCTGCGGTCGGGCGCGTCGCCTCGCGCGCTGCGGTCGTGCTTCGAGGTCTGCGCCGGCGGCACGCCGCTCGAGGGCGCGGCGCTCGACATCGTCGAGACGGACGGAGACGAGCTCTGGCTCGAGGAAGTCGAGGTCAGCTAGCGATGTGCACGTCACGCGGCTCGGGCGGCGAGGATGGACACGTCCTCGTGCGGGGCGATCGCGACGACCGCGGTGGCGCGCCCGCGCCGCGCGAGGGCCTCGGCTGGGTGCGCGAGGTGCGGACGGTGCGCCTCGAGCGCGAGCTCCTCGCCAGCAACAACCGGGTCTCCGCCCGCACGCGGCGCCTGCTCGCCGACATCGGGGTGACGATGGTGAACCTCATCGGCGCGCCGGGCGCCGGCAAGACGTCGCTCCTCGAGGCGACCGTGCCCCGCCTCCGCGCCGCCGGCGTCTCGTTCGCCGTCCTCCAGGGCGATCAGACGACGGACCTCGACGCCAAGCGCATCGGCCGCGCCGGCGTCCGCACGCTCCAGGTCAACACGGGCGCCGGCTGCCACCTCGACGCGGCGATGGTCGCCGACGGCTTGAGCACCCTCGCGCCGGAGCCCGGCAGCGTGGTCTTCGTCGAGAACGTCGGCAACCTCGTCTGCCCCGCGCTCTACGACCTCGGCGAGCTCGCGCGGGTGGTCGTGATGAGCGTCACCGAGGGCGAGGACAAGCCGCTCAAGTACGCTCAGGCCTTCCGCGCGGCCGATCTCTTCGTCCTCACGAAGACCGACCTGCTCCCGTACGTCGAGTTCGACGAGGCCGCGTGCGTCTCGAACGCCCGCCGGGTCAACGCGCGCCTCCCCGTGCTGCCCCTCTCCGTCACGCGCGCCGACGGGCTCGACGAGTGGTGCGCTTGGGTGGAGCGCACGGCGCGCCGGCCCTGACGGAGCCCGGCCGCGCGCGGAAGGATCGGGTCCGACCTTCCGCGCGTCGGACGCCCGTGGTAACCGGGCCGCATGCAGGCCGCCGTCGTCCTCTTCCCCGGGCTGAACGCCGACGCCGAGATGATCCGCACGCTCGAGCTCGTGGGCGCGAAGGTCACGACGGTCTGGCACACGAGCGCGGCGCTGCCCGCCGGGACGGACCTCGTCGCGATCCCGGGAGGGTTCAGCTACGGCGACTACCTCCGCTGCGGGGCGATCGCGAAGGTCGGGCCGATCATGAAGGCGGTCGCCGAGCACGCCGAGCGCGGGGGCTACGTCCTCGGCGTGTGCAACGGCTTCCAGATCCTCACCGAGTGCGGGCTGCTCCCCGGCGCGCTCACGCGGAATTTGCACCTCCGCTTCGAGTGCCGCGACGTCTTCGTGAAGGTGACGGCCGACGGTCCGTTCTCGCCTCCGAGCGGCGAGGTGCTCCGCCTGCCGATCGCGCACGGCGAGGGGCGCTACCAGGCGTCGGCCGAGGTGCTCGCGCGCCTCGCCGGCGAGGGACAGGTGGCGCTCCGCTACTGCGACGAGCGCGGCGCGGTGGGCGAGGACGCCAACCCGAACGGATCGGTCGACAACATCGCCGGGATCTACGGCGGCCCGAAGAAGAACGTGCTCGGCCTCATGCCCCACCCCGAGCGCATGAGCGAGGCGTGCCTCGGCGGGACGAACGGGCGCGAGCTGTTCGACGCTGTCGTGCGCGCGCGCCGCGCCGCGAGCTGAGCCTCGGCGCGAGGGGCGCGCCGCGCGGCGTCAGTCCCGAGGCGGCGGGCGCGCCTTCTCCTCGCGCCCGCGCTCCTCCTCGAGATCGCGCGGGTTGTACGCGGGCGACGGCCGGGCGGGCGCGGGCGCGGGCGGCTTCGGCTTCGTGATGACCTCGCGGACGTCCTCGACGGCGCGCTTGATCGCCCGGAGGCTCGTCGAGCCGGCGACGACGAACATGAGCTGGTACGTCCCGTGGCCGGTCGTCCCGACCTCGGGCGGGAGCTGGTAGGAGTTCACGGCGAGGCGCTGGCCCCAGCCGATCGAGAGCTCCGCGCCGACGATCAGCTCGCCGCCCGCGCCGTGCGAGCCGACGCCGAGCGAGGCGGCCAGGCGGTGCGTCTGGTGCGGGTAGTAGTTGAAGAGGCTGCCGCCCTTGAGCGCCCCTTGCGGCACCGCGCTGAAGTCGGTGGACACGCCCGTGAGGACGCTCACGTGCGGCGACACGAACACCTCGGCGCCGGCGGAGAAGTTGACGACCCCGCGCGCGCGCGCGGCGAGATCGAAGCGCGCCGGCCGATCGTCCACCGCGCCGTCGGTGGTCGTCACCTGGCGCCCCTCGAGCTCCGCGCTGTAGGCGTTGATCGGGAGCTGGTAGCTCGTGTCGAGCTCGGCGAGGCCCCACGAGCCCTCGACGCCCGTGCCGAGCGCGAGGCGGGGAGGGGAGCGCGACACGAACGAGCCCTGCGCCGAGACGAGCGACGCCTCGCTGCCGGCGCCGTCGAAGTACGACTGCCGGTTCGCGCCGCCGACGCCGAAGACGTGCATCGACGGGCTCCTGAGCGACGCGCCCACGGCCTGCTTGCCGAAGCGGAGCGTCGCGCCCACCGTGGCGTCGAGCTGGAACGAGTCGCCGCGCGAGCCGCTGTAGAACATCGAGTTGATGGCGGAGGGCGCGGAGCCGTAGGTGGTCGCGGTCGCCGCCAGCAGGCTGCGGTGGCTCGCGAGGCTCGCGTGGAGCGACGCGCCGATCGCGAGCGCGTTCGAGACGTGCATCGCGTAGGTCGGTCCGGCCGCGAAGCGCGTGTAGCGCTGCGAGAGCGTCTGCGCCTGGCGCGACACGCTCGGCCCCCGGGTCTCGCTGAAGCCCTCGGCGGCGAAGTCGAACGACTGGCTCGAGATCGTCGCGAAGCACAGGCCGAGCCGCGCCTCGCGCGTGCGCGGGTCCTTCTGCGCCTTCGCGAGGAACTTCACGTCGCCCATCCGGAAGAAGATGCAGAGGCTCGACGGCAGCGCGTTGAACTCGAGGTCGGTCATCGTCGTGTCGCCGAGGTCGAGCGCGCCGAACTTCGCGCGATCGATCGGTCCGGGCCGGTACCAGCGCGGCGCGTAGACGAACGACACCGTGTAGAAATTGACCGAGAACGACAGCCGCTCGTCGTCGACGAGCACGGCGGTGGCGGGGTTGAGGAACGCCGCGGCCGCGTCCCGGCCGTAGGTCATGCCGGTCCCGCCGAGGAGCTGCGAGCGCCCGCCGACGGGGGCGCTGCGGTAGTTCGACTGCGCCGACGCCTCCTCGTGGAGCGTGGTCGCGGCGAGGACGCCCGCGACGAAGAGCCCGCGCGCCGCGCGGCGACGGCTCCTGTCCTTCGGGCGAGGCCCCGGCGGATGCGGTTCGGGTGACATCGGCCGCCGGCTACCCGCGTCTCGCGCCCGCGTCCCGCCGCCGGCTCGCGAGGTCCGCTCCGCGCGCGAGGGCCTCGCGAGCCTCCGACGAACGCCGGACGTGCGGCTCGACGTCCCCGTCCTCTCCTCCGTTCCGCGCCCGGACCCTCACGGACCCGGGACACTAGCAGCCTTCCCGAGGCGCCGGGCCCAAACCGGCGCGGGCGGGCCGCGCGCGCGCCGGCGCCCCGGACACGGAGGCATCGTTCGCCGCAGCGTCATGGTAGCTTCGGCGATGGAGGGAGCCACCTACATGTCACGAACGACGACGACGCTGGGCGCGGCGGTGCTGCTCGGCGCTGCGCTGATCCCGGCGGGCGCCGCGGCCCAGACGACGCGGCCGGGGTTCGCCGTGAACAAGTTCGAGCCGTCGGAGCGCGGGAGCGACTGGTTCGCGAGCGAGTCGCTCGACTACCGCGGGCACCTGCGCCCGGCGATCGGCGTCGTCGGCGACTACTCGTACCGCTCGCTGCTCGTCTTCGAGGACGACGGCGACGTCCGCGGCTCGGTCGTGCGCAACGCCTTCTTCGTGCACGCGGGCGCGAGCCTCGTGCTCTTCGAGCGCCTGCGCGTCGCGTTCAACCTCCCGGTGCAAGCGGCCGTCGACGGTCGCACCGCGTCGCTCTCGCGCGGCGGCGTGACGACCACGTTCCTCCCGCCGCCGCACTCCGGCGGCCTCGGCGATCTCCGCCTCGGCGCGGACGCGCGCGTCTTCGGCGTCTACGGCGATCCGATCACGATGGCGGCGGGCGTCCAGTTCTGGGCGCCGACGGGCAACGAGGCGCAGTACGCCGGCGACGGCGACTGGCGGATCAAGCCGCGCGTCATGGTCGCGGGAGACGTCGGCGCCTTCACGTACGCCGGACAGGTCGCGGTGAACTGGCGCGCGCGCGAGGAGAAGATCGGCGCCGGCGCGATCGGCAGCGAGCTCAACGTGACGCTCGCCGCGGGCGCGCGGCTCGCCGATCGCAAGCTCGTCGTCGGCCCGGAGCTCTGGGCGTCGACCGTCTTCGCCGAGGCGTTCGAGAAGAAGACGACGCCGGTCGAGGCCGCCCTCGGCGCGCACTACCTGATCGCCGACCAGGTGCGCGTCGGCGCCGGCGCCAGCACCGGCCTGACCCGCGCGTTCAGCGCGCCCGTCGGTCGCGTCGTCGCCACCGTCGAGTGGGCGCCCGGGGTCGTCGAGGACCGCGACGGCGACGGCGTCCCGGATCGCGAGGACGCGTGCCCGGACACGCGCGGCGAGCGCAGCGCCGATCCCGACAAGAACGGCTGTCCGCCGCCGCCGCCGGTCGTCGCCGCGGCCGATCGCGATCACGACGGCGTCCCGGACGACTCCGACGCGTGTCCCGACACGCCCGGCGTCCGCACCGGCGACGTGGCGACCAACGGCTGCAGGGACACGGACGACGACGGCGTCTTCGATCCGAAGGACGCGTGCCCCGCCGAGCGCGGCGTCGCGAGCGCCGATCCGACGCTGAACGGCTGCCCCGACACCGACGGCGACGGCGTGTTCGACAAGGCCGACGCGTGTCCCCGCGAGCGCGGCGTCCCGGACGCGGACCCGCAGAAGAACGGCTGCCCGGCCGATCCCGACCGCGACAAGGACGGCATCAACAACGACGTCGACGCCTGTCCCGACGAGCCCGGCAAGCCCGACCCCGATCCGACGAAGAACGGCTGCCCGAAGGCGTTCATCTCCGCCGGACAGATCAAGATCATCGACCAGGTGAAGTTCAAGGTGGGCAGCGCCGCGATCGACACCGGCAAGGAGAGCCTCGAGGTCCTGGAGGCCGTCGAGAAGGTCTTGAAGGATCACCCCGAGGTGAAGCACGTCCGCGTCGAGGGGCACACCGACAAGACCGGCTCGGAGAAGACGAACCGCAAGCTCAGCGCCGACCGCGCGGCGGCGGTCGTGAAGTGGCTCGTCGCCGCCGGGATCGCGAAGGACCGCCTGACGAGCGCGGGCTTCGGCTTCGACAAGCCGATCGACACGAACGAGACCGAGCAGGGGAAGAAGAACAACCGCCGCGTCGAGTTCCACATCGAGTAGCGCGGGCGGCGGATCGACGCGCGGCCGCGCGCGGTCGACACGCGATCGTCATCGGCGCTCGCGGCGGGCGCGCGATCGCGGGGCCGCCGGCGGTCGACGCGCGGGGGGGCGCAGGCCGAGGGCGCCTGGACGCTTGACGCGCGCGCGCCGCGGGCGGCAATAAGGTCAGCCTCGTGGGCACCCGCCTCCGTTCTCGGCCAGCGTGGACCTCCTCTACTTCATCCTCTTCATCAGCATCCTGATCTTCATCCACGAGTTCGGGCATTTCGCGTTCGCGAAGCTCTTCGGGGTGAAGGTGCTGACGTTCTCCATCGGCTTCGGGCCGAAGGTGCTGAAGGTCCGCGGCAAGGAGACCGAGTACTGCATCGGCATCCTCCCGTTCGGCGGCTTCGTGAAGATGCTCGAGGAGGGGAAGGCGGAGCAGCCGATCCTCCCCGAGGAGAAGCACCGCACGTTCGAGGCGCAGCCGCTCTGGAAGCGCGTCGTCATCGTCCTCGCCGGCCCGGCGATGAACCTCGTCTTCCCCGTCGCGCTCTACACGTCGGTCTACCTCGAGGACAAAGAGTTCCTCCCGCCGACGGTCGGCGCGGTGTTCCCGGGCAAGCCGGCCGACGGCAAGCTCTTCCCCGGCGACGTCATCACCGCGATCGACGGCGCGCCGGTCCGGAGCTTCCCCGAGGTGCAGAAGGCGTTCGCGAAGAAGGCGGGCTCGCCGATGCTCGTCACGATCGATCGCGAGGGCAAGAGCGTCGACGTCAGCGTCACGCCGAACGACGAGGTCGAGGTCGTCGAGCCGAGCGAGCTCGAGCTGTACGAGCACGTCGGGCGCGTCGGCATCGCGCCGACGTTCGCCGCGCCGGTCATCGGCATCCCCCGCACCGACTCGCCCGCGTGGCGCGCCGGGCTCCGCACGTTCGACCGCATCACCGCGGTGAACGGCCGGAAGGTCGACACGTTCGTCGATCTCCAGAAGGTGCTCTCGCAGAACCGCGGCGACAACGTCGTGCTCACCTACGTCCGCCCGGTGACCGTGCAGGGCCTCGGGAACCTCTGCGACTTCGCCGTCCTCGAGACGGGGATCGCGTCGCTCGCGCCCCGCCCGCGCCAGGAGGGCGCGGTCGTCCGCGAGGGCGATCCGGAGGGGCGCGCGAAGGACGTCTTCGATCGGACCGGCATCGAGGGCGTCGAGATGTACGTCGCGTTCGTCCCCGAGGGATCGAGCGAGTACAAGATGGGGCTGCGCGCCGGCGACCGCGTCACGCACCTCGACGGCGTCCCGCAGCGGATGTGGAAGGTCGAGCGCCGCGGCGGCCACGCCGTCGACGACACGACCATGGTCGGCATGCTGCTGCGCGAGCCGAACCGGATGCACGAGCTCGTGTGGACGCGCGACGGCGAGCGCATGAGCGGGACGTTCCAGCTCCGGAAGGAGCGGTGGGACGACGAGCTCGGCCAGCACTACGAGCGCTACGTCTTCCGGACCACCCACTGGCAGCCGCGCGCGCCGAGCAAGCTCGTCCCGAACCCCGATCCGGTCGTCTACGCGGTGCGCCGCGGCTTCGAGGAGACGATGAACGCGATCAAGTTCATCGTCGTCGGCTTCGTCCGCCTCGCGCAGGGCCGCGTGAGCATCTCGACCGTCAGCGGTCCGATCACCCTCTACGACGTCGCCGGCGACGCGGGCGCGAAGGGCACCACGTACTTCGTCTGGGCGATGGCGGTGACGAGCGTGAACCTCGGCCTGCTCAACCTGCTCCCCATCCCCGTGCTCGACGGCGGCCACCTCCTCCTCTTCTTCATCGAGTGGGTCCGCCGCCGGCCCGTGAGCGTCCGCGCCCGCGCCCTCTCCAGCCTCTTCGGGATCAGCGTGCTCGCCGTCCTGATGCTCGTCGCCTTCAAGAACGACGTCTCGCGCAAGTGGCACTGGGACGCGATCGTCGTTCAAGTGCGCGAAATCGTGAACTGAGCGCACCCTCGCGCCGGGGCGGCCGCGCATCGCTTGCGTCTCATTCGCTGAAAAATTGCGGTGTCGATGGCGCACCTACATGGCGTGTGGCATACGGCGTCCGGTCGTGTGCTTGCGCTTGCTCGGACAGCGCAAGGCCGCGGTTCGACACCATGATCCGACTTCCCTCGCTCGCCCTCCTCGCCCTCCCCACCGTCCTCGTCGCGATCGCCGCCGGCGGTTGTGCGGCAGGCGAGCCGCGGGCGCTGCTCGAGGCGGACGCCGGGACGACGACGATCGACGAACCGACCGAGCCGGCCCCGAGCATGGACGACAAGCCGAAGCCGAAGGACCCCGACGAAGCGTCGGCGCCGGAGGTCGACGCCATCACGCCGAACAAGGCGACGGTCGGCTCGGTCGGCCCGTCGATCGTCGTCTCGGGCAACAACTTCGTCCCGCGCACGATCGTCCAGCTCGACGGCGCGCCCCTCGCGACGTCGTTCGTCAGCGGCACGGAGCTCCGCGCGACCATCCCCTCGGGCAAGCTCGCGACGGTCGGCACGCTCCGCGTGTCCGTCGGCACCGCGCCGCCCGGCGGCGGCGCCAGCAAGGAGCTCACGTTCTCGGTCGTCAACCCGGAGCCGCAGCTCACCACGCTCGCGCCGCTCTCGGTGCTCGCCGGCGCGTCGGCGACCGCGCTCGAGGTCACCGGCGGAGGCTTCGTCGAGGGCTCGAAGATCGTCTTCGGCGCGACGGACCTCGCCACCACCTTCACCAGCAGCTCGCAGCTCTCGGCGACGATCCCGCCCGGCCTCCTCACGACGTCGGGCAGCGTCCCGGTGACGGTCGTGACGCCCGGCCCCGGCGGCGGGACCTCGCCGTCCATCTCGTTCACGATCTCGAACCCGAGCGCCGCGATCCAGAACATCAACCCGTCGGCCGCGTTCGTCGGCTCGGCGGCGCTCCAGATGACCGTGAACGGCGGCGGCTTCGTCAGCGGCAGCGCCGTCCTCTTCAACGGCGCCTCGCTCTCGACGACCTACCAGAGCTCCACCTCGCTGAAGGCGCAGGTCCCCGCGTCGTCGCTCACGGCGGCGGGCGACTTCCCGATCGCCGTCCAGAACCCGGCGCCGGGCGGCGGCGTCAGCGCGCCGGTCGTCTTCAGGGTGCAGTATCCCGCGCCGTCGACGTCGTCGCTCTCGCCGAGCACTGTGGCCGCGGGCTCCGGCCCGACGGACGTCGTCGTCACGGGCGTCGGGTTCTTCGTCACCTCGCAGATCACGATCGACGGCGCCCCCGCCGCGACGACCTTCGTCGACAGCACCCACCTCAAGGCGACGCTCTCCGCCGCGCAGCTCGCGAGCGCGACGTCGCTCTCCGTGCGCGTCGTCAACCCCTCGCCGGGCGGCGGGACGTCGGCCGCGCTCCCGTTCACCGTCGCCAACGGCGTCCCGACCATCTCCTCGCTCGGGCCGTCGACGGTCGTCGCCGGCGCGCCGGACACGGTCATCACCGTCTACGGCAGCGGCTTCGTCGCCGCGAGCGCGGTCCGGAGCATGGGCCAGACCGTCACGTCCACGTACGTCAACGGCGGCCGCCTCACCGCGACGATCCCCGCGAACCACCTCCTGAACCCGGGCAGCATCTCGATCACCGTGCAGAACCCGGCGCCGGGCGGCGGCACGAGCCAGGGCGCGTACCTCACGATCGGCTGCGACACCACCGGCGTCAACTTCGCGCTCGGTCCGATCGGGACGACGACCACGCTCAACACCAACTTCAACGCGAACGGCCTGATGTCCCGCTGGGCGACCGCCGGATCGTGCACGACGGCGCCGCTCTACACGGACGTGCTCCAGCCCGGCCGCTACGCGGTCGTCCAGAACACGGCGGGCGTCCCGGTGACGCTCTCGGCGTGGGCCGACTGCACCGGGATCACCTACGGAGACGCGTTCCTCACGTTCTACCGGCGGCCGACCGTTCCGGCGAACGACACCGAGCGCCTCGGCTGCGCGTTCGTCGTCGCGGAGGGGACCAACGGCGTGGGCGGCTACGCGAGCCCGGAGTCGGGCGGCAGCCCGTACTGCCCCGGCCTCACGAAGGCGAACGGCGGAGGCCTCCAGCTCGGGGTCTGCGAGAAGGCCGTCGTCCACATCCAGCCGTACGACTACACGAGCGCGAGCTTCCAGGCGCCGCAGCGGCTCCGCCTCCGCCCGGAGTGACGCCCCGGCGGGCGCCGCTCGCTCGACGCTTCGACCCGTCGCGTGCTAGGCGTTCTCGTCGATGCTCGTACCGAGCGCACGCGGCGTCGCGGCCGCCGTCATCGCGCGCGTCGTCGCCGACAAGGCGTTCGCCGCCGCGGCGCTCGACGCGGAGCTCGACCGCGCCGTCCAGCTCGACGCTCGCGATCGCGCGCTCGCGACCGAGCTGGTCTACGGGACGCTCCGGCTCCTCGGCTGGCTCGAGTCGCGGATCGGGCGCCACGCGCGGCGCGGGATCGACAAGCTCGACCCGATCGTGCGCGCGCACCTCGCCGTGGCCGCGTACCAGATCCTCGTGCTCACGCGCGTGCCCGCGTTCGCCGCGGTGAGCGAGGCCGTGAGCGCGGTGCGCGGCGCGCGCGGCGCGCAGGTCGCGGGCTTCGCCAACGCGGTGCTCCGGAGGCTCGCGGCCGAGCCGAGGCCGACGCCGGAGGAGCTCTCGCGCGCGGCGTTCGAGTCGACCGATCCGTCGCTCCGCGCGGCGATCGCGCGGGCCGTCGGCGAGGACGCGGCGCGCGCGCTGCTCGGCGCGCACGAAGGCGCGCCGCCGCTCGGGCTCCGCGTCGAGGACGCCGCCGCGCGGGGCGAGTGGCTCGCGCGCTTCGTCGAGGCGCGGCCGCACGCGA